>NZ_AMPG01000013.1 GCF_000299415.1 Candidatus Microthrix parvicella Bio17-1 | reverse complement strand
CCGCCGCATGCTGCTGGTCCGACCGATGTGGTGGTGACCGGCCCGGGCGGGGATTCCAATGCCGGGGAGTTCACGTTCATTCCGCCTGCCGCTCCGGTGATCACCGATCTTGATCCGACCTCTGGTCCGACGACCGGTGGGACGGTGGTGACGATCACCGGTACCGGGTTCACCGGTGCCACCGGGGTCACCTTCGACGGAACGCCCGGTACGAGCATCAACGTGATCTCCGACACCGAGATCGAGATCACCTCGCCGCCGCATGCTGCTGGTCCGACCGATGTGGTGGTGACCGGCCCGGGCGGGGATTCCAATGCCGGGGAGTTCACGTTCATTCCGCCTGCCGCTCCGGTGATCACCGATCTTGATCCGACCTCTGGTCCGACGACCGGTGGGACGGTGGTGACGATCACCGGTACCGGGTTCACCGGTGCCACCGGGGTCACCTTCGACGGAACGCCCGGTACGAGCATCAACGTGATCTCCGACACCGAGATCGAGATCACCTCGCCGCCGCATGCTGCTGGTCCGACCGATGTGGTGGTGACCGGCCCGGGCGGGGATTCCAATGCCGGGGAGTTCACGTTTGTTGCTCCGCCTGCCGCGCCGGTGATCACCGGTGTGACACCGCCGTCGGGTCCGACGACCGGTGGGACGGTGGTGACGATCACCGGTACCGGGTTCACCGGTGCCACCGGGGTCACCTTCGACGGAACCCCGGGCACCGGGTTGACCGTGGTCTCCGACACCGAGATCAGAGTGACGAGCCCGCCGCATGCTGCTGGTCCGACCGATGTGGTGGTGACCGGTCCGGGCGGGGATTCCAATGCCGGGGAGTTCACGTTTGTTGCTCCGCCTGCCGCGCCGGTGATCACCGGTGTGACACCGCCGTCGGGTCCGACGACCGGTGGGACGGTGGTGACGATCACCGGTACCGGGTTCACCGGTGCCACCGGGGTCACCTTCGACGGAACCCCGGGCACCGGGTTGACCGTGGTCTCCGACACCGAGATCAGAGTGACGAGCCCGCCGCATGCTGCTGGTCCGACCGATGTGGTGGTGACCGGTCCGGGCGGGGAGTCCAATGCCGGGGAGTTCACGTTCATCGCGCCGCCCGCCGCTCCGGTGATCACCGGGATTGACCCCGGGTCCGGCCCGACCACCGGCGGGACGGTGGTGACGATCACCGGTACCGGGTTCACCGGTGCCACCGGCGTCACCTTCGGTGGCGTTCCGGGCACCGACATCGAGGTCATCTCCGACACCGAGATCAGAGTGACGAGCCCGCCGCACGCGGCCGGCACGGTCGACGTCGTCGTGACCACTCCAGCCGGCGATTCCAATGCAGGCCAGTTCGAGTTCACCGATGTCGCCGGCGACGACGACGAGTTGCCGGAGCCTCCCGCCACACCCCAATCGGACGATGGCGGACCGACCACGAGCAGCCTGCCCGCACCGTCTGCAGCAGGTGGATCGGGAGCTTCCCCATCGGAGGTGGACGAGGCAGTGAACCCCCTTGCGGCGTCCAACCCTGGTGGCGCACGCCCCATGGCGTCACCGGTCCAGTCCCCCTCGCCTGCGGCGCCCAACCCTGGTGGCGCAAGCCCCACGGCGTCACCGGTCCAGTCCCCCGCCGGCAACCAGAGCCCGGGAGCTGCCACAGGAGCGACCGGCGACCTGGCCGCGACCGGCCTGGCGGCTGGAAGCGTCCTTCTTGTTGCCTTCGCCCTCAGCTTGCTGGGAGTTGCGATGATGAGTTCAGGTCGCCGCCGGAAGGGCTCCGACTGAGCGTACGTGGTTGCGGTCGGCGCAGACTTGCGTCGGCCGCATCACCGTTTCTCCAGGGTCCCCACTGGCCGTCACCGGGTTCGACTCCGACAACCTGATGGTCGCGGCATTCGACTCGGCCCTGAGCGGTGTGGCCGTCGGGGCCTCTTGCACGACCTGCGTCGAAGCCGACGTGAGTTCGAATCGGTGCAGCTCGATCGGTAGGTTGACCTCCTTGGGGCGATGGCCCTGCCCCCCCCAGATCGAGGAGCATTCATGTTCACACGACCCCTTCGCGGTGTGCTCTTGATCGTTGTGTCGATCTGTTCGCTCGTGGGACTGGCTGGCCCGGCAAGTGCGCACGGACCGGAGGGCACCTTCACCCCCATCGTCAATCAACCAGTCGAGGGGCAATTGGCGGCACGGCTGCGGGTCACCCTGATCTACGACAACGACGCCGAACCGGTGGACGACGCCACGGTTCAAGTGACGCCGACGGCCCCCGATGGCACAGCAGGCGTGCAGGCGACGCTGACCAAGGCGCCCGAGCCGGGCACCTACGAGGGTGTGGTGCCCGTTGGCGCCCCAGGAGCCTGGACGTTCGCGATCGCCTCGGAGGACCCCGAGGCCTCCACCGAGATCGCCGTGACCATCCCGGAACCGGCACCCGCCACCACCGCGGTGCCCGCCACGACGCCGGCGCCGGTGCCGTCCGCGGTGGCCACCAGCCTCGTAGAGCCCGGCGCGGTCGGCTCGGCAACCACCGCGGTGAACTTCGGCGGGGCGGCCACCAAGCCATCGACCGACCAAGACTCTGGGTTCCCCTGGGGGATCGCCGTCATCGTGGCCGTGGTGGCCGCCGGCGCCGTGATGATCATGGCCTACGCCATGCGCTCCGGCGACACCGACGGTGACGACGAGGATGACCCGATGGGTGGGATCGAGAACGACGGCGATGAGGCCACCCTCGGCTGACGTCATCCGAGTACCCGTGCGTTGTGGGCAGGGAGAACGCCCAAGATGGTCGCTTCCCCTGCTCACAACGCCGCACTCAACCAAGCAAGGTCAGTCGAGGGTGGTCGAAAGCGCGAGTGCCTCGGCCAGGCCGTCGTCGTCGACGTGACCCACCTTGATGCGTGACGCGGCCAGCGCCGACGGGTCGGCGTTGCCCATCGCCACGCCCCACCCGACGACCTCCATGGCCGACACGTCGTTGTGCCCATCGCCCACCATCATCACCGACCCGGTTCCGATCCCCATGGAGCAGGCGAGCTTGGTGATGGCCGACGCCTTCGACACCCCGGCCTTGGTCACCGACACGAACGCGGCCTCTGCCATGGCCGGCGAGGTTGCCGCCGTGCCCTGCGCGCTTTCCGGCACGGCGGCCAGCACCGTGTCGGTGTCGCCGATCGGCACCACGAACTGCAGCCGCACCACCGGCCCCGTGAGGGCGTCTCGGCCCCTCGGCACGTGGGGGATGCCCAACAGGCCGGCGTGGGCCTCGGCCAACGGGTCGGTCGACGGGCAGGCAATCTCGAACGCCGAGTAGTACTCCAGCACCCAGCCGCGCATTGCCGCCAGCGCCTCGCAGGCGGCAATGGTGGGTTCGCTCACCTCCTCGCCGTTCACCTCGCGGGTGTCGGCGTGGATGAGCGTGGCGCCGGAATGGAAGATGTGCACTCCGGTGGGGTCGAGGCGTTGGGCGTAGTCCCAGGTGGGGCCGACCGCCACCCGGGCCGTGCAGATGGCCAGGTGCTGGCCACGGGCCACGGCCGCCTCGGCAGCGGCCCACACGCCGTCGCTCGGCACGCCGGAGCTGCCGATCAGGGTTCCGTCGACGTCGATGCAGATCAGCGGCAGCACGTGGTTCCTTGGGGTCGGGGCACATTCGGCTTGGTCACCAATTGCGTCGCCCGAAGGCTGTCGGCCGAAACGCCGTCGGTCAAACCTGTGGACCGATCGCGGGAACCATCGGCGAGGGCTGTGCCGGTATGGTGCACTCACGAGCAACCCAAGGGGGATCAGTGAGCGACCCAACCAGCAGCCGGACCATCGAGAACTATCAGTCCGAGGAGCGGACGTTTCCGCCATCGGAGGAGTTCGTGGCGCAGGCCAACCTGCCGGACGCCGAGATCTACGACCGGGCGGCTGCCGACCCGGAGGCGTTCTGGGCCGAGATCGCCCGGGACCTGATCACCTGGCGCAAGGACTTCGAGACCACGCTGGAATGGGAGTTGCCGTACGCCAGGTGGTTTGTGGGCGGCAAGCTGAACGTTACCGAGAACTGCCTGGACCGGCATGTCGACGCAGGCCGTGGCGACCGGGTTGCCTACCACTGGGAGGGCGAGCCGGGCGACACCCGCACCATCACCTATTCCCAGCTGTTGGAGGACGTGTCGCGCCTGGCCAACGTGCTGCGGGGCTTCGGGGTGGAGAAGGGCGACCGGGTGGTCATCTACCTGCCGATGGTCCCCGAGCTGCCCATGTCGCTGCTTGCGTGCGCCCGCATCGGTGCGATCCATTCCGTGATCTTCGGGGGCTTCTCACCCGACTCGATCATCGACCGGGTGAACGACGCGGAGGCCAAGGTGGTCATCACCGCCGACGCCGGTTACCGCAGGGGCAGGCCCTCGGCGCTCAAGCCCAACGTCGACACCGCCATGGAGCAGTGCCCCACTGTCGAGAAGGTGCTGGTGGTCAACCGTTGCGACACCGAGGTCGCCATGGTCGAGGGCCGCGACGTCGCCTACGCCGACGCTGTGGCCGCTGCGGACGCCCGCTGCGAACCCGAGGAGATGGACGCCGAGGACCCCCTGTACATCCTCTACACCTCGGGCACCACGGCCAAGCCGAAGGGCATCGTGCACACCACCGGCGGTTACCTCACCCAGGTGGCGTGGACCACCAAGCAGATCTTCGACCTCAAGCCCGAGACCGACACCTATTGGTGCGCCGCCGACGTCGGTTGGGTCACCGGCCACAGCTACATCGTGTACGGTCCGCTCACCAACGGGGTCACCGGGGTGATGTACGAGGGCACGCCCGATACGCCCACCGAGGACAACCGCACGGGTGATGCCTCATCGTGGTCCAAGGACCGGTTCTGGGACATCATCGAGCGCTATGGCGTCACCCAGCTGTACACGGCCCCCACCGCCATCCGCACCTTCATGAAGTGGGGGGCACAGGAGCCGGACCGTCACGACCTGTCCTCGCTCCGGCTGCTCGGCACGGTGGGCGAGCCCATCAACCCCGAGGCGTGGATGTGGTACCACGAGTTCATCGGGGCGGAGCGGTGCCCCATCGTCGATACGTGGTGGCAGACCGAGACCGGGGCATGCATGGTCTCGCCGCTGCCGGGCATCGTGCCCACCAAGCCCGGCTCGGCCACCCGGCCCCTGCCCGGCATCGAGGTGGAGGTCGTCGACGACCAGGGCAACGTCGCCACCGAGGGCGGGGGCTACCTCACCATCACCAAGCCGTGGCCGGCGATGCTGCGCGGCATCTGGGGCGACCCCGCCCGCTACCAGGAGACCTACTGGAGCCGCTATCCGGGCCGGTACTTCGCCGGCGACGGCGCCCGGCTGGACCCCGACGGCTACCTGTGGGTGTTGGGTCGCGTGGACGACGTGATGAACGTGTCGGGCCACCGCATCTCCACCGCCGAGGTGGAGTCTGCGCTGGTCGATCACCCATCGGTGGCCGAGGCGGCAGTCGTGGGGGCCAAGGACGACGTGTCGGGTCAGGCCATTGTGGGCTACGTGATCCTGCGAGGCGGCAACGAGCCGTCCGACGAGCTGGGCGAGGAGATCCGCCAACACGTGTCGATCAAGTTGGGTGCCATCAGCCGACCCAAGGCCGTCATCATCGTGCCCGACCTCCCCAAGACCCGCTCGGGCAAGATCATGCGCCGCCTGCTTCGCGACGTGGTGGAGGGTCGCGAGTTGGGTGACACCACGACGCTGGCCGACGAGTCGGTGGTGGCGGCCATCGCCGAGGGCGCCGCCTCGGGTGCAGAGAGCTGACGGCGGGGACGCAGTCAGCACCCACCTACCCTTCAGGTCGGGAGGATTTCGACAAAACCTGCCGCGGAGAAATCGCCGTCGAAGGCAAGGGCCTCGCTGATCCGCTCACGACGCATGATCTCGAAACTGGTTGCATCGACGTAGGAATACGTTCGGTCGCTTCGGCCACGCAACCAGTCCCAAGCCCGGCGATCCACGGTCTCATCCACGGTGACGACGGAGATCCGGCCGGATTGTTCCACGGTGTCGATGAACTTCACCGCAGCATCAAATCCGGCCTTTCGGCGTAGGAAGGTCCATGTCTCGCCCATCACCAGGTTGGATGTTCGCATCGGGCCGCGGTTCTCAGTCCAGATCTTTGCTGCCGTCTGGTGGTGGCCGTCCCGATCGAACTGCATTCCGATCCAGAAGGAGGTGTCGACGTACCTCACGACTCGTAGATGACGGCGTCGATGTCGTCAGAACTGTCCGCGTTGATCGATCCAACGAGGTCGTCGAGTGGGTCGTGCCCGGGAGCCACCGATCCAGCCAGCCAGGCGCTCAGCGCTTGCCGAACGATGGCCGAGCGGGTAGTGCCCGTCCGGGCCGCAGCGGCCGACAGGAGGTGGTCGACGTCCGGTTCGATGTAGAGCTGTATACGCCGCATGAAGTGAACATACACCGCCGGGCCTCAGGCTCTACCGCTACCGCGGCGCCTCCTCGGCGATGCGCCTCTTGGAGGCCGCCCACGAACAGATCTCGCACGTGGTCAGGTCGTGTCGTCGGGCGGGGCAGTAGTCACGGCCGAAGTAGATGATCTGCAGGTGGCGGCGGTTCCACGTGTCGCGAGGGAACACCGCCTTGAGGTCGGCCTCGGTCTTCTCCACGGTCGTGCCGTTGGACAGGCCCCACCGGGCGGCCAGTCGTTGAATGTGGGTGTCGACCGGAAACGCCGGCACCCCAAACGAGGCCGCCATTACCACGCCGGCGGTCTTGTGGCCGACCCCGGCGAGCGACTCCAGGAACTCGAACGTGGGGATCAGCTCGCCACCGGCCTCGACGATCTGATGGGCCATCGTCGACAGGTTGCGCGACTTCGTCGGGGCCAGGCCCACCTCCCGGATGAATCCAAGGATCTCATCGGGGTCGAGCGCGGCCATCTCTTCCGGGGTCGACGCTCGGTCGAACAGTGCGGGCGTGACCTGGTTGACCTTCTTGTCGGTGGTCTGTGCCGACAGCGCCACCGCCACCAGCAGGGTGTAGGGGTTGCGATGGTCGAGGGGGATGGGGGGATCGGGGTAGAGCCGGTCGAGGATCTCGCCGATCCGGTCGGCCTTGTCTACACGTCTCATGCTGAGCATTCTCCGGCAGGAGTGGGCTGTACGTCGGAACTCAACCGGTTCATGGTGCCCACTCTCCCGCAGATCCTGACCGCGTGTCGAAACCCCTCCGGTCGGTCCTGGCACCTGGCGTGGCCAAGCCCGGAGTGTTCTCAGTTCGACGTCCATCGCGGGTGAGCGCGGTGCAGACTGTCGAGGTGATGAACAACGTGAAGACCGCGGCGCTGCTGGCAGGTATGGCCGGGTTGGTGATGGCCATCGGATCGTTCTGGGGCCAATCTGGCCTGATCATGGCCTTTGGCTTCTCCGTGGTGATGATCGGTGGCAGCTACTGGTTCTCCGACCGTCTGGCCATCGCGTCGGCGCGGGCGAAGCCGGTGGGCCCGGACGAGCTGCCAGAGTTTCACCGGGTGATGGCCGAGTTGACCGCTGCCGCCAATTTGCCGATGCCCGGCCTGTTTGTCAGCCCCGACCCGCAGCCCAACGCGTTTGCCACCGGTCGGAACCCACACCATGCCGCGGTGTGCGTCACTCAGGGCCTGCTGCAGGCGCTGACCTGGGACGAGATCCGCGGGGTGCTGGCTCACGAACTTTCTCACGTTCGTAATCGGGACATCCTCACCAGTTCGGTCGCCGCAGCCATTGCATCCACTATCACCTTCGCTGCCCGGATGGCGATGTGGGGCGCCATCTTCGGTGGGGGAGGAAGCGGCGGACGCGACCGCAACGGTGGCGGGCTGGAGCAGTTGGCCCTGATCGTGTTGGGGCCGATCGCCGCCGCTGTGATCCAGATGGCGATCAGCCGTAACCGTGAGTTTGCCGCCGATGCGTCAGCGGCGAGGCTGCTGGGCACCGGCGAGCCACTGGCGCAGGCGTTGGACAAGCTCGACCTGTACTCGCACCGCATCCCGTCCAACGTCAATCCGGCCCAGTCACAGGCCTACATCGTCAACCCGCTGCGGGGCGGTGGCATGCAAAAGCTGTTCTCCACACACCCGCCGGTGGACGAACGAATCTCACGCCTGCGCAACGGAACTTGGGTATGAACTCAGCGAAGGGGCAGGTCGTGGCGGGTGACTTGGAGCGGACCGCGGCGCCCTTTACGGTTGCGACATGATCGCACCGACGTTTGGCTCGCCCACTGCTCTGAAGCGAGGCCTGGTGGCGGCGTCGGCGGTTGGACTGCTGCTCCTGTCGGGTTGTGGCGATTCCAAGGATTCGAAGTCGGACGCCAAGTCGGCCGCTACCACCGAGGCGGCCGCCGGTGGCTCGACGACGTCAGCCGCGGGAACCTCAAAGACGACAGCTCCAGGCGATGCGGCCACGGGAGACGACGAGCCCATCAAGGTCACCGGTAACAGCGTGAAGGACTTCTGCGACACGCTGGCCAAGGTGGCCAACCAGTCGGAGGGCGCCCAGGACTACAAGCCCTTGCAAGAGTCGGCGCCCGATGAGATCAAGCCGGTGGTCGACGACCTGGCCAAGGCGGCCGAAGAGGCGCAGACCGCCGACGCCCCCAGTGCCGATCTTCAGGAACGAGGCACCCGGGCGGTGGTCGGGGTGACCGTGTTTGCCCTCAACGAGTGTGGCGATACCGCCGGATTGGCCGAGGCGATTGGGATCGACGACGCCGCCGCCAAAATGTTGAGCAAGTACACGGTGGACGATGTCCAGGACGACGCAACCTGGGAAAAGATCAAGGCCGAGCTTCAGCAGGGCTGAGTGGCTGGATATCGCTGCGCAGCTACGGTGACGCCATGGTCATGACTCGCCCGAGCGGCGGCTTCAGACATTTGTTCGTCGTGGGTGCGCTGGCGTTGATGGCTGCGTCGGGGTGCTCCAACAGCGATCGCCCCACGAGCTCGGCTTCGAGCACCACCGAACCCCAGACCAGCGACATGCCGACGGCCGGAGTGAAGCAGTTCTGCACCGAGTTCGCCGAAGTGCTCTCCAGCGAAGATCCCGACTTCGACCGTCTGAAGGCGTCAGCCCCAAAGGAGGTCACCCCCGAGGTCGACTCGGTGGTGAGCTTCTCGACGGCCGCCGAGGTGGCCGATGAGGCACCCGACGAGGCCGTAATCGCGGAGTTCCAGCGATCGGTGGTTGGCATGACTGTCTACGCAGCGAGTGAGTGCGACGACATCGAAGCGGTGGTCGCCGATCTTGGTCTTGATGCGAACGACCTCAAGGTGCTGCGCAAGTACACGCTGGCCGATGTTCGCAACGACGACACGTGGCCCACCATCGAGAAGGCCATCAGCGCCGGCTGAGTGCTACCACCGCAGGCGGCGGGCGCGCTCAAACCGGCAGTATCAATCCCGAAAGTTGCCGGTGTCGATGGGGATGCCGAAGTCGTGGCCCTTCAGCTCGGCGATCACCGTCTGCAACTGATCGCGCTTCTTGGCCATCACCCTCACCTGCTCACCCTGGGTCTGGGTTTGCACGCCCTTGAGGCCAAGGCCCTTGACGAACTTGTTGACATCTCGGGCCTTGTCCGAGCTGATGCCCGCCACCAGGGTCGCAACCTGTCGGACCGTTCCGCCAGAGGCGGGTTCGATGTTTCCCCAGTCCAGCGCTTTCAGCGAAACCTTGCGGCGCACCAGCTTCTCCTCCACCACCTGGCGTACCGCTCGCAGCCGATCCTCCGACATCGAGCGGATGGTGATGGTGCCGTCGCCCAACTCGGCCGCCGAGTTGGTGTCTCGGAAGTCGAACCGCGTGGATACCTCGCGGGCGGCCTGGTCCATGGCGTTGGTGACCTCCTGGTGGTCGACCTCGGACGAGATGTCGAAGCTGGGCATGGTGGGCTCCCTGGATCGGTGGGTTGGCGATGGTTGCTGTGGCCCGAGAAACGTGGGTCGGACCATCGTCAGGGTAGACGGCGAAACCGGGTGTGCTCTTTGGGGGGCGGCCCCGCTATCGTGGCGGACCTGCGGGTCGGTGCCCGAGTGGACAAAGGGAGCGGACTGTAACTCCGCCGGCTCAGCCTTCGTAGGTTCAAATCCTACCCGGCCCACACTCCGCAGCAGGCCCGCTTCGGCGGGTCTGCTGCGCGTTTAGGGCCTGTTCAGGTGTCGGCCAACATCCGCTGCATCAGCACCACGTCCAGCCACCGGCCGAACTTGCGACCCACCTCGCGCTCCTGTCCTACCACCTCAAACCCCACCCGCTTGTGGAGGGCGATCGAGGCCGCGTGTCCGCCAACGATCTTGGCCATCACCGTGTGAAAGCCGTGCTCGGTGGCCCGACCGACCAGTTCCCTCAACAGCGTTGAGCCCACCCCGGTTCCGTGGTGGTCACGGTGGACGTACACCGAGTCCTCGCAGGTGGTGGCGTACCCGGCTCGTTCCCGGTACCGCGAGATCGAGCCAAAGCCAACCAGGACCGGCCCCGCTTCGTCGTCCGTCTCGGCAACCAGCGCCGAGTAGGCGCCGGACCGGGCCGCCAGCCAGTCGGCTTGCCCCTGCATGGTTCTGGGGGTGAGGTCGAACGTGACGGTGGAGGTGAGCACCTCCAGGTTGTAGATGTCGAGGATGGCCGCTGCGTCGGCGGCGGTTGCGGGTCGAATGCGCATCGACGTCGACGCTACGACCGCGCCGCGAGTCTGACGAAGTCGAAAGTTCGGTGATCGATGGCGGCTTTCTTGTGAGGAACGGGGCCTCCGTCCAGGATGGCCCTGCGTCCGGTACGGCCTTAGGCCAGCAGCTTGGCCTTGGCCGCGGTGAACTCGGCGTCGTCGAGTATGCCGGAGGACTTCATCTGAGCGAGGCGTTCCAGTTCGTCCATCAGGCTGTTACCCGCAGCGGGCGCGGCAGCCGGCTGCTGGGGAGCAAGCTGCGCCTGCTGTGCCGCCGCCTGTTCGGCGGCAACCTGCTGCTGGTCGTACTCGGCCTGGGCCCGCTGCTGTTGGCCCTGCTGGACCCTGCCGGATACGGCGGTGGCGGTACCCGCGACGGCGGCGGTTCGTGCCATGGTTCCCAGCAGGCCCGGTCGTCCGGCCCTTCGTCCCATTCTGCGTGGCATGTGTGCTCCTGAAGGTTGGTCGTTGGTTGGTTGGCGGCATGGCGACGCTGTGGGTCAGCTGTCGAGTTCGGTGATGGCGGCGAACACTTCGTCGGCGACGCTGCCCGGCACCCGGACGTTGGCCCGCAGTCTTCCGCCGGAAGCGACAATGGCTGCTTGGAATGGCTTTGCCCAGGTGTGCTCGAAGGCCAGGAGCGCAGCAGCGGTGCCAGGCTCCATCTCGTTCGCCAACTCGGCGATGTCCTCGTCGGAGACCAACGCGTCCACCCGTTCCAGAACGTCAATCAGTGCTCTGGCGTTCTGGTCGTCGGTGAGTTCGTCCAGTTCCTGGGAGGTGATCGAGCCGTCAGCATCCTTACGGACAAAGACCCCGTCGATGATGGTGATGGTTCCGGTATCCACCAGGCGCTTCAGTTCAGGGAGGATCTCCCCGGTGAACTGATAGCCCTCAAAAACGACGACGATGATTTCGATCGGACCGTAACCCATGGTGGGATCCCCCCTCGCTGCACCGGGTCGAACTCTTCGGCCGGGTGTTGACGCTGCCACGATGCAGTTCGTGATGCGCTGATCGAGAGGCTATCGGTCCACGTCGGGCAGTATGCGGAAAGGCTCGACCGTCCTCAGCGACCGAGCGAGCGGTCCATCTCGTCAGCCTCCTCCCCGTTGCGATTGGTGGGGAGGCCCGGGTTCGCTACACTGGCTCGTCGGTTCGTCGGGCACCCTCGACGCGCCATGCCTCCTTAGCTCAGTCGGTAGAGCGTTTCCATGGTAAGGAAAAGGTCGTCAGTTCGATTCTGACAGGGGGCTCCAGCAGGTCCGAAGGTTTCGGTCCCGCTTCGACGTCCGGGTTTTCCCGACCGTCACACCCGGCGACGTAGCTCAGGTGGTTAGAGCGCTCGGCTCATAATCGAGAGGTCGTCGGTTCGACCCCGACCGTCGCTACCAGGTTCA
>NZ_AMPG01000012.1 GCF_000299415.1 Candidatus Microthrix parvicella Bio17-1 | reverse complement strand
CCTCGTCAGAACGCCCCAACACACCGAGCCGGACACCTTTGTTGAACAGCGCCCCGGCGACCCGTTCGCGGACCGCCGGTTCGGTGTCATCGCCGAACCGGGCAACCACCCCGTCATAGACAGCGATCTCCTCGTCAGAACGCCCCAACACCCCGAGCGTCACACCTTTGTTGAACAGCGCCCCGGCGACCCGTTCGCGGACCGCCGGTTCGGTGTCATCGCCGAACCGGGCAACCACCCCGTCATAGACAGCGATCTCCTCGTCAGAACGCCCCAACAACCCGAGCGTCACACCTTTGTTGAACAGCGCCCCGGCGACCCGTTCGCGGACCGCCGGTTCGGTGTCATCGCCGAACCGGGCAACCACCCCGTCATAGGCGGCGATCTCCTCGTCAGAACGCCCCAACACCCCGAGGACAACGCCGGTGTTGTAGCCGCCGATCGCCGCGGTCTGGGAAACATCCGACCGGGCCGCTTTGCGGAAGGCTTGCCCTGCGAACTCGAGCCGGTCTTGCTCATATGCACGCTCACCCACGACGAGGGCTATGTCGCTTTCGGCCGTGCCGATCGCAGCATCCCAGTACTCGTCTGTCGGGGCTGACACTTCGGAGTCTTGGGTGACCAGCCGAACGACGTAGTCAAAAGGCTCGATTCCGTCAGCGACCTTCGTGAGCAGCGCGATTGACCCGGCCACAGGCTTGAGGCCCCATCGCAGCGCGTCGTCAAATGTGGCCTTGTCGGCAGCCGGGCACCGGCTTGCCCACAATTCGCGCAGGACCGGTATCGGAATCGGGTCGGTACGACCGCATCGAGCCCAATCAACAACCGCGTGAACGCACGCGACCCCCTCCGGTGACTCGGGATCTCCAGGATCATGGCGACGATCGTTCAGCTTCCCTTCCAGCAGCGGGCCCGCAATCAAAAACGCCGCCAAACCGTGGCGTTCAACCGCCGCCATGTCACGGGAGCCCAGCTGGCTCCGAAGCCCCTCAACCTCACCTCCGGTCGTCTCGGCGAGCGTGACAACGGCTGCATGTTGGAGGACCTCCTGGGCAGTACTCGTCAGCGTAGAGCCCCACTCGTCAGCAACTTGACTGCTTCCCTTCCCCCCGTAAGTGGCCACCACCACCCGGCCGTCGGCCACAGCATTCCACTCATTCAGGGTTCGCAAAGTCACCCCGGAGTTCAGAAACGGCTCAAGGTCATCGAGCCACAACACCGCCTGACCAGCATCAACTGTCGGGTCCTCACCCGGAGTCAGGATCGCAGTCACCGCCTCACCATCAACCGGGGCAACGAACTGAGGCGACCAACCATCGCCGACCGACCGAAGCAACGCCTCAAACAACGACCGTGACTTACCAACCTTCGACGGCCCCCGAACCACAACGACACGCGGTCCCCGCGCAGTCACAGCCGCACTCAATGCTTCCCTGAGCTCAGCGTCTTTCGACCGTTCGACATACTCGGGTCTCTGGCCGCCCGGAAGGATCGCCTGGACCGCTGGATCAATGCCGATATCAGTCGGCACAACCCCCGCTACAGCACCGACGGGCGCCCGAAGATGCCGACGAGCTTTCGCTCTCTCTTGAGACCCCTCTACCTTCACAGCCCCGCGCACCACAACAACCTTCGCCAAAGCGCCCACCGCAGCAACGACCGCCCCAACCACCGCCAACTGAGCCAGCCCAAGCGCAACCCCAGCGCCAACAACAGCAGCACACGCAGCCAAAAAAGCGACCAACAGTCGTTCCCGGCGCACCCACTCCCCAAGAGACCCCGACCAGCGCACACATGAACGGTAACCGACCAACCCCACCAAGCCTCCGCCCACCAGAACCGCCACCGGCCTAGACACCCCGGAACGGTAAACCGAGACCTCAGAATGACGCCGGAAGTATTGAAACGAGCCCACCGGCTCGTAGCCCCTCAAAGCCACGCGACCTTCGCTGACCGTGTGCGCAAGCCGTCAGATCGCTGCAATTCCATGGGTTCGAGCCCGGGAGGAGATTCGAACTCCTGACCTGCGCATTACGAGTCAGGCCATACATGTAGTAGCAGGTGGTAGGGCCTGGTTCCTAACGGCCTTTCAGAGGCCCAAGCCAGCAGGTACCACCTCCTACCGCGTGATGCACCGGAGAATGTGGACTGATTGTGGTCTGCGCAGGACGGACTAGCCCATGCCGGTAAGTTGACGATCACCGACAAATTCGCTTTATGATTCGCTATCTGGCCGGTCGGCCTCGCTGCGAGCCGCACGGAAGGGCAGCCCGCTGACTCAGTAGAGCAGCAGCTGCCGAGATTGGCATTCGACCTAGACGAATTTCCCGATCCGGCCAGCGGCCCCGTCGCTTGGTCGGTCTTCCGAGTGCGACGGCTGCCGAATAGCGCCTGGCACAACTGGTGGTCTGTGGCTCACGACGTGTTCGCTCGGCGTCGCGCCCATCAGGAGACCTCGACCAACCCCTGTTCGGCTCCGTCGCCACGACCTGCGTCAGCATGTTGTTATGTGGACCTCTGGCACCGACCAGGATGCATCGGGCGTGTCTGACGGGAGGGTGGTCAACGACATACGCAGATGAGTAAATGTCCACTGATCCCCACACTTTTCAGGTTGATCCAGAATGACATTGCCCTGGGATTTGACCCACTGATGGTCGACATACATACCCGCCCCAACCGCCCGCTCGTTGGTCCACGTAGTCCATTTGTCAACATGAAACATTTGACCGGAGCCGAACTTGATCCCTGCAGGTTGATATTCATGAGTGGTCGAGGCAGATGCGTTCATCGGGTCGCCCTCCATGCCTGGCAAGAAGAGGTCCCCCCCGTAGAGACTCGATACAAAGTAGACTCGCTCATCTTGGTTCGGGAGTTTGGCCGACTGTCCCGACTCATCGACGCATCCGAAGACGAGCAGAGACGAAACTAAAGCGATACATACCAAGAAAGACCGTGACCCATCGCGACCAAAGTTCATAATCACGATTCACTTCGCAAATCTGGGCCTCCTTCAAGGCATCGTTCCCAACTAGTATTTTCAACTTTCGCCAGTCTGAAGGAGGTGGACGGCGTGCACTCCGCATTTATGATCGAATCTGAGATCGCTGCGCCTTCAAAGTTGGCGTAGTCTAACAGGGCAAAGGAGAGATCGGTATGATCCAGCCGCGCGTCCGTCGCCTGTGCGTTGCGCAGGTCGGAGCTCTTCAAGCTAGCTCCTGTTAGATCGGCGCCGATTAGACTCGCCCCAGTGAAATCAGCCGACGTAGCGGTGGCATTGGTGAGATCGGCACCGGCCAGGCTCGCTCCTGCGAGGTTAGCGCCATTAAGGTTGACCCCAGACAAATCTGTTTCATCCAGGTTGGCTCCACTCAAGTTTGCACCTGACAAGACCGCCGCCTTTAGATTGGCTCCTGACAAGTCCGCTCCCGATAAGTTCTTGCCCCCGAAAGATAGTCCGGATAGGTTTTCCTTCGGTAGCTGGATTTTTTGGAGGTCGGCTAAAAGTAGAGTTTGCTGCATCGATCGCTTGTCCGCCGCGAGGCTTCTGGACTGGTCCACGGCAAGCTGGATGCCCAAAAACCCGCCCGTAATGACAGCTGCCAGGATTACCTCTCGAACGATGATATCCGTGACAGACATGCGAGAACCTCTAACACGTCGAGATGTACGATCACGCTGGGTGCGTCGGGGTCTGTGCCATTGTGCGATTGAGCTCCCAAGCAATAGGAGCAAGGCTAGCACCGAAGTGGATCGAGATTCTGGCTTCCGGGAAGTGTTCAATTGATCGCCCCTCGCAGACCTGCGTGATTGAAGACCGAGCCGCCAATGGCTGCAACGCCACCTTACACACGGCCTGATTGGTGCTCGGAGCTAGCCGCGATCCGGCACGCTTCTTCGCTGAGGGCGACTTGAAGGCTGTTTTGGTGTGATGGTGGTGGGTTGGTGGGGGTGGTGGGCTGCTTCCGTCGGGTTTGGGGGTTTGCTGGCCGCCCGCACGGTGCGTTGAGGATTGTTCAGACTGGTGTGTGGGGTCGGTGAAGCAGCCCGGCCCGGTGTTCCCGGGTGGGGCTGCTGGTTGCTCGGGTGGCGGGCGGTCAGATCCTGAGTGGTGTGGGCGGGTTCATGGTGCGGAGTCGTCGTCCGGCGGTCCGGAGGTGTGGGTTCCAAGGCCAGCGTTTGGGCCAGAGTGTCCATGCCTGCCGGTTTTTGGTGCGCAGGATCGCCGGTGTGCCGAACAGGCAGCGCCTCAGCTTTTTGGGGTGAGCGTGTTCGAACTCGGTGCCGGCGAGGAGGTCGAGCTGGAACCATCGGCAGAGGGTGTGGGCCCAGCCGACCATCGCGGTCCAGACCTTGTTGCGGGCGGTGTCGGGGAACGGGAAGCGGTCGAGGCCGGTGGTCTTGAGACGTTTGATGTTCTCCTCGACGTGGGCGTGTTCGCGTTGGAGCTGGTCGATCTCCAACGGGCTGTCGTCTGTGAGGTCGCAGACGATGATGGTGTGACGCCATCCGTTGGTGTCGAACATCCTTTGTTGGGCGCCGGGGTGTAACGGTTCGCGTCGGATGACGATCCGGGTGCCTGGCGGGTAGTGGACATCGAGGTCGTCTTTGGGTCGCTTCTTCAGGCCAACCCAGTCCTTGATGGCCGGGTTATGGGTGACCTCGACCACCTGCGCTGCACGTGCATCGACATCAGAATCGTTGCCGTCCCAATCGACGTTGCGGGGCCGCAAAGCGTTCTCCCAGTTGGTGTTCTCGTCGAAGGCGAGGATCACCGAACTCAAGATGTTGTTCGACCGGCCGGTGACACAGAACCGCAGGTTGCGGTCCGACATGTCCCACAAGAACCCGAGGGTGTGCCCGGCCGAATCGGAGCGGACAAGGATCTCGTTGGCCGCTTCAGCGGCGTTAGCGCCGGGACGATGCGACCGGGCGACCGTTTCGGGGAGCGCGTCGAGACCGGCGTCAATGATGCCGACCAGATCGACGATCGTGTTCGCGCCGGCGTTGCCGGGCCGGTGCTCGACTGCGAGGGCCTCACCTGAGCAGTCAGCGAAACACGCGACCGGGTGGAACCCGAACCCGCGTTTGTAGTTGCCTTTGGCGTCTTCCTTCTCCGAATGCGCGGGTGTCAGGGTGGCGTCGATGTCCATGATCACCCGGTGGCCGGGGTTGGACCAGCCGTGTTCGGCCCACACCCTGGTGCGGACCTTGCGCATCACGTCATCGACAGCGCGGACCGATTTGGCAGTCTTGGCCATGTCGGTGATCATCCGCCGGAACGTCGTCTCCGAACCGACATCGCCCAGCACGCCTCCGGCTGGATGGAGCATCCCAAGGTCGGTGCAACAGTCGCCACCGGCGTTCAACATCAACAGACTGTGGACCAACAGCCCACCCCGATCCACGACCGGCATGGCGGCACCCCGATAGGGCACCGCCGAGGCGAACCCGGCGGACAGACCAAGCCGATCCGCGTACTCGGCGAGCGGCCCCAAACCGCCCAACGCGACGATCTTGTCGGTCTCATCGACGCCGTCATAACGCACCGAAACCGACGCGCTAGATCGCACCTGACGAATGCGTCCCAAACCAGCTCCCAGAGCACCGAGTTGGCCCAGAGCGGCGGTACGGGCCTTGACCGCGCCACTGCGAGCCACCGTCAACTGGCGAATGGACTCAACGATCCCGGTGGCGTCCTTGGCTGCTGCGGTCGCTTCGCCAGAGAGCACTTTGCGGGCTGCTGCCTCGGCATCGATGTGGTCGTCCTTGCCTCGCCGGGCCGCGGTATGAGCGTGTGGCTGATTCACCTCGATGACCCTGGCTCCACGAGATCGGAGATGGCGGGTGAGTGCAGCACCGTAGGCGCCGGTTGATTCGACCCCGACGGTGATCAGTGTGCCGAAACTGGACATCCAGCTCCACACCTCTGCGTAACCCTTCGAGTTCGCTGGGAACGATCTCGTGCCAACAAGTCGGCCGAGCGGATCGAGTACGGCGACGACGTGCTGGTCGAGATGGCAGTCGATTCCGGCGATGACACCGGTTGATGAGTCGCTCATGTTGGTGGTCCCTTTCCGATATAGGCAGGGCGACCGGTGGCCGGGACCGACGGACACAACAGTGACGGGGCATCTGTCAGCGCAGGTTCCTTATCAGGCCACGTTCGATCTGGGACCGGCCGCGGTTGGCAACAGTCGGACTGACCAACAACGCCGACACGTCCCAGCAAAGACACCTCCATAGGAAGGCCAGTTTGTGAGCAGGTCAGACGCCGCTGGTCAGCCCACCACCATCTTCACTGTTTGTGAGACGGCCCCAGGCTCAGCCGTTCGGCCCAACGACGGCGCCGGGGACGCCGCAATCGGGCTGCTCTTGACCGGGACTGTGCAGTCCTCGGATTGGGCCGATACCGGGTGGACGATGCGGCGTCTCGGCCGATGATTCTGGGCGGTGATATGTGCTGACGCACCACCCGAATGGTGCTTGGAGAGTGGGTCGCCGAGGCCGACGAGGCAGGGTACGGAACTCCGGGGACCGCACCGGAGCAGACCTGGCGACTTCGGACTGGGAGATTAAGCAATCAAGGCCGTGGGAGTCTGGCATCCGGAGGATCATTATGCGGTTTCGTTCTCTACAGCCGACGCGACCTCATCCGCTAGCTAGTCAGCCCCGTCCACACTGGGATCCCATTGATTCTCGCCGGCGCCAGAAAGGTCGACTTCCCTTGGTGGGTATTTCGGGTCCCATTTGTTGTTTCCCGCCTTTACATCGTCGAGAATGGCGTTCCAGAAGTTCGTCTGCGTGAGTGTGGCGCCAGTCAAGTCAGCCCCTGACAGATCAACACCGATGAGGTCGGCGGACCGAAGGTCGGTGTCCCGCAAGTCGGCTCCAGTTAGATTCGACCCGGTGAGTTCCGCGTTGCTGAGATCCGCTCCCTTAAGATCGGCACCCGCAAGATCGACATCAGGCATCGTCGAATTGCCCAAGTCCGCGCCCTGCAGGTTTGCTCCGGTAAGTACAGCGTTTCGCAGTTTGGCATCGGAGAGGTTGGCTCCGGCGAGGTTTGCCCCCGACAGATCCGAGTCGTCCATATAGACGTCCTCTAGATCGACACATGCGAGGTTTGCGTTGGCAAGGTTCGACCCAGGTATACGTCCAGATGCG
This sequence comes from Candidatus Microthrix parvicella Bio17-1, assembly GCF_000299415.1. NCBI lineage: Bacteria > Bacillati > Actinomycetota > Acidimicrobiia > Acidimicrobiales > Microthrixaceae > Candidatus Neomicrothrix > Candidatus Neomicrothrix parvicella. Next base: position 9,521 of record NZ_AMPG01000012.1, on the reverse strand, counting down.
ACGTCCCTTGTATCAAGGCCTGCGAATGCTTCCAACTGGCTGGGATCGACGGGACCGGAAGCGCAGTCGCCGTCCTCCACATTTGCACCGGACTCCGCCTCATCTTGCTCTGGGTCCCAAGCGTTGCCGGGTACAGCGACGCCATCTGGCCAGGTGGGGGGGTTCTCTTCCGGGTTCCATTTGACCCCCTCAAGGTTGGCACGAGTTAAGTCAGCACCTTCCATGTTCGCTGCGGTCAAATCCGCACTCTCCAAGTCGGTTTCAAACAGAATCGCACCAGTTAGATCCGCTCGGGACAGGTTGGCCCCGACCAGCTTCGCTTGAGTCAATTCGGCATTCGTAAGGACGGCCCCGGTCATGTCAGCGTAAGATGCATCAATATTCGACATATCGGAGTCCCTCAACGCTGTCCCAACCATTTTGCTATGCCGAACGTTGGATCCAGCTAGCTTCGATTGACCAAGCCTGGTTTTACTCAGGTCGGACCCTGACATATTAGCATTTGACAAATTCTCAAATGACAGGTTCAGATCTGACAGATTTGCACAATCGAGATCGACCCGCTGGTCAAGCTGCGAGCCGTCAACCGGTTCCCCGTTATTGGCCAGCCCGTTAGGACACGGGTTCTCATCTGCAGGACTCGTGGTGGTGGTCTTGGGTTGAGTGGTGGTTGGGGCCTCAGTGGAGGTTGACCGCTTCGCGGTCGTGCGGGGCGCTTCCGAGGACTCTTCACCGTCACCGCAACCAACGGCGGTCGCTGTCAGCGCACAAACTGCGAGAAGGCGAAAGGGAACCCGGGAACTGAATAGCATGTGGTTCACTCTATGCGAGTTGGATCATGTCTAGGTGGCTGGTGTTTTTCGTGCCGGTTGGGACTCGCGACTCCGGTTCAGGACAGCTAGAATTGCAGGCATGTTCTTTGGTGTTGGGTGCGGGTTGTGACGGTCGGGCAGACACCCCGGCAGGGTGACGTGTTCCGGTCCACAACCGGTTTTGTTGGTGGCGCTGTCGCTGAGGATTCGATCTGGTCGGTCCTTCATCGTGAGTGCCATGTGCTGTTCCCTGATGACGCGTTTGCTGATCTGTTCCAAACAACAGGCCGCCGGTCGGTCCCACCCAGGATCGTGGCGGTGGTGATGGTGTTGCAGAAAGCGTTGGGATGTCGGACCGCGAAGCGGTCGGCGCGTTCCAGTTCGATGCCCGCTGGAAATACGCGTGCGGCGGCCTCGATTTTGACTATCCGGGTTTCGAACGAACGGTGTTGGCCAGCATGCGTTCCCGGCTGGCCCGCTCGGCCGACCCGGACCGGATCTTCAACGTCACCGTCGATGTGGCACGTTCTGCCGGGCTGGTCGGCCGACGTCGGGTGATGGACTCCGCGCCGATCTATGACGCGGTCGCGACCCAGGACACCGTGACGATGATCCGCGCCGCGATCCGGGGGCTTCTCAAGGTCGCCGACCCTGTGCTGGGCGGCGAGTTGCGGGCTGTTCTTGAGCGCGACGATGACTACACCGGGCCGGGGAAACCCGACTGTGACTGGGAAGACCCCGACGCCCGGGTGGTGTTGGTCGACCAGCTCGCCGCCGATGGTCACGCCTGCTTGGGTGTGTTGGACGGCCGGGACCTTCCCGGGCCGGTTGCCCGGGCGGGCGAGTTGTTGGCGACGGTCCTGGGCCAGGACCTCGAGACCGATGAGACCGGCAGGTTTGTGATCGCCCGGAAAGTTGCGAAGGACCGGGTGATCTCCACGGTTGACCCCGACGCGAGGCATGGTCACAAGACCGCAGCCCGGAACTTTGACGGCTACAACGGCCACATCGCAGAAGACCCCGACTCGGAGATCATCACCAACACGATCGTCACCCCAGGCAACGTTGGTGATGCTGCGGTCGCCAAAGACCTCATCGCCGACATCCTCCCCACCACCGACACCGACACCGACACCGACACCGACACCGACACCGACACCGACACCGACCCCGCCGACGCAGACGGCACCACCACCGACACCGACACCGCCGACGCAGACGGCACAGCCGACGCCGATGCAGACGGCACCGCCACCGGTGAGGACGAGGAGGTGCCGATCGTTTACGGGGACTCCGCCTATGGGACCGGTGAGTTCCAACAAGCCCTCGAAGATGCCGGTGTGGAGTCGAAGTGTCGGACCCAGAAACCGGTCAACAAGAAAGGCCGGTTCCCGAAGTCGAAGTTCAACATCGATCTCGATGCCGACACGGTGAGCTGCCCGTCCGGGGTGACCGTGTCGATCCGTCGCAGCAAAGACCGAACCCAAGGAGCAGCAGCGTTCGGTGACGTATGTGCCGAGTGTCCGCTCCGCAAGTCGTGCACCGAATCACAGTCGGGACGGACGATCAGTATCGGACCGTTCGAAGCTGTCCTGGCCGACGCCAGGGAACGCCAAGCCGCTTAGGGCTGGAAGGACGACTATCGGGCCAACCGACCCAAGGTCGAACGCAAACTCGGACACCTGCTGCGTCGACAACACGGCGGGCGGCGTGCCCGCATGCGAGGCCGCATAAAAGTCGGAGCCGACTTTGCGCTGCTCGCAGCATCCCAGAACCTGGCCAGACTCGGCGCGCTCGGAGTCAGATCAACACCCACCGGATGGGTCGCCGCAGCCTAAAAAGCCCGGAGCAACCACCCCGAACACGGGCCGGCCCGCCCCAACAGCCCACCAAACCGGCCGGACCATCCTTCAACACGCCCACCAGCCACAAACCGGCCCACACAACCACCGTCACTGCTGGCCCGACCAGACCAGCCAGCCCCCAAATCACCCCAAAGAACACCAGCCACCTAGCGACCCGTGACAGCGACGTTCGAGTTCTGAGTCCACCGATGGTTCGACCCCGCCAGCCAGTAGGGGCGGCGCTGGGATGCCAACGCAGTCCGTCGGGTTGGCACCGAGAACTTAGCGACCCCAGAGGTCTGATCGAGCTGCGACACTTGTGAGTGAGTCCGCACGATTCAGAGCGGAGTGACAGCTCCCTCTATCGGTCGTACGAATTGACGGGAGCATCGAATCCGACCGGCCAGATGGGATCATTACCAGGGGTCCATTCCACCCCTGAAAGGCTGGTCGTACTCAGATCTGTACCTGTGAAATCGACGTTATCGAGAAAGGCCTCGGCCAGGTCGGTGCCAGTCAGGTCCGCTCCGCTCAGGTTTGCTCCATGCATATTTGCGCCAGACATGCGAGCTTCGCTCAGATTCGCATCCGACATGTCGGTGCTGAGCATATATACCCCACGCGTGCTACCGATCAGGTTCAGGCCTGATAGATCCATGCCGGATATGTCCGCACACTCAAGGTAGGTGGGGTTCTCATTAACATCGACTCCGACGACGTCGTCTCTCGCCAGCACCCTGAGACCATCCGGGCACTTCATTCTCTCAGCTATGGGCACCCGCAGGTCAGGTTTTGGGGCGTCCTCGCCTTGTGCCTGGCTTGCCTCGACGTCAGCGGCCCCTGAGACTTCTGAGGCACCTTCGTCTTCGCTGGACGAGCAACCGACTACGAACAGCATCGGGATCGCGATGCCTACAACCACCCGGAAATGCACACCTACCGGTTTCATCTGGCTCCCTGATTGTTGGGGGTCGAGAGGCAAAATGGCAATCCCAGTCGCCTACGCCCTAATGCGATGAGGCTAGACGATCAGGACGACACGCTTCCCCCTGTGAAAGCTGCGGCAAGGGGCAGCGGACCATATACTTCGACTGCTGAGCGCCTACGAGGGTCAGTCACCGACTCAGGCGGTCCCCGCCCCGCTGGCACTCTGTCGCACTCAGCTTCAGCATCTGGCAGCCCGATTCATGGGCAGCGGGCGTCACCCGAACGGCGATAAAGCGCGGTAAAATCCGATGTGTGCGTGATCCAGTCGGGTTCGCGCCGCCCATAACGTTCAGTCCGGCGCCGGTCCTGCGCACCTGTGTACAAAAACGGCCGTTAACGAACGCGGATGAAGGCGACTTCTGAAAACCGCTGGGCACCGACTCAAAGCGTTCACAACTCGTGCGCGGAATCAACGTCTCACTACTCCCCCACCAACCCCGTTATTGATACGGTCGCCCGATGGGCACCGGTCTTCTTCTGGGGTACGCACGGGTCTCGACGGCCGGGCAGGATGCGTCCGGTCAGGTCGACGCGCTGAACGCCGCGGGCTGTGCTTGAGTCTTCGTCGGACACGCCTCCGGCGCATAGGTTGAGCGGGTCGAGCTGGCCAAGCTCCTCGACCAGGCGCTGCCGGGCGACGTCGTGTGCGTGGTCAGGCACCCTCGGAGCCCTCGTTGCCATGAACGCCGAGGTTGCCATCCTCGCCGCCAGGCCTCTGCCCGCCCTGGTGACCAACGCCTTGGGTAGCACACGATCGCTCGTCGTCGCCCTGGCCGGTGAGGGTCTGCCAACCTGACCAGCGCTGACCCGGACCATCGGACCCACCGATTTTTCGCGTCGACCGGCTCCCCGGTCACTCCGCTACCTCGTCGGACTGAGTGGCTCGGATACCCGCCACAGGGGCATTCGACGATTAGTTCCAAGGGGGTCGGCCTTGGAACCCTCAATCACGGTTGGCAGTCAGACGCGTGGCCTTGAGCCGCTCAGCCACGTCCTGAAGTTCCAGGACTGCTGCCTCCCTTGAGAGGTCAGCACCATCCGATCCAGCCGCCTGCGCCGCGCCATGTGCCTCTAGGCCGATTTAACTTCCAAACCACCTCTGGCCTGACCGTCAGTCACGGAAGCAGGTAGGCACGAGGCCTTGAGCCGCTCAGCCACGTCCTGAGTTTCAAGGACAGCGGCTTCCCGAGAAATGTCGGCCCCGTTCGATCCTGCCGCCAGCGACGCTCCGTGTGCTCTAGAACAGCGACCCCGCGTCTCCAACCCCCTTTGAGATCGGTTTGGGTGCGTTCAAGAGTGGTGGCGAAGGTTGCCAGCGCTCCACGACGATCGAAGCGTCAATATCGCCGTCGGTGCTTTCACCCGTCGACTCCAGCGCCTGCAGGATCTTCACCCGAACACGCGCTGCGTTGATCCCGGTATATTGGAGGTAGCCGACCGCTGCCATCTAGAGTGACGCCCCATGGAACTTGAGTACGCCCGGATTGTTGCCAACAAAGAAAGAGCGTTCTCGGAAGTGTGGCTGGAGCACGGCCCGATGGAGATGAAGTCGCTAGAACGCTCAGGTCTCGTGATCCCCGACTTCGAGACTTGCCACGCTTGGGCAAGTGGCGAAGCCGCCGTCATGGGAGCCGACGGCTGGGAACTCATTCAGGTCGTCGTGCAGCCGACAGACTCAACCGATGTGGCCTACTACTTCAAACGCGCAAAGCAATAGCTGCCAACCTGGCGGAGTAGGTATCCCCCGTTGCTGAGCTCCCGGCTCGATTCCAACCTGCTTCGGTGGGACACAATCATCTCGTCGGTCTCAACGCCGGCGGCGCATCACGCCCACCTTGCCCCGTTACTTACACCTGACCGGGCGTTCTCTATTCAAACCGCCATAGTCCTCAAACATGTTCGAGTTTGAGTAGTCAAGCGTCTTCACATTCGAAAACAATTCGGCGCGGTTACGGTGAACAAGGAAAAGGACAGCCGAAGCAAAGTTGCGATGCCGCATTGCAGTGAGACCTGACGTACTCGGCAAGCCGCCTACCGGCCACTGTGGTCGACCGGCTCCTGCTGTGCTGGCGAGTCGGCACTCGATTTAGATCGGCAGTTCGTACGTGGGGCTGTCGCGCGGTAGAATCAGGTTGAAGTAGCACGTTCAGAGTGAGCCGGCTGGCTGGGCTACCCAACGGGGACCGTTGTGTAGCTAGCTGCCATTCGACAAGAGCTGAGCTATCGTCGGTACACTGCAGTCTCGAGTGTGGGGTCCTGCTGTTGGTCGATCGTGGGCGCTCCTAACACAGGAGATTCATGAGGGTTGCAGCTGTCAAGATTTCCAACCACAAACGTGTGGCTGATGTTAAATTCGACGTGCGCTCGCAGTTGGTGCTTGTTGGGCCCAATGCAGTCGGCAAGTCGACGATTCTCAGGCTGATCGACTCGACCATCGGGGCGAGCTGGAGTTCGCTGTACGCATCGATCGAGCCGAGTCAGCTTCGTGATGCCACTATGCCACTCGAAGTCGAAGTACGGCTCACGGATCTCGACCCTGATGATCTCGCCCATTTCGCAGATAAGGTTCAGGTGAGTGCGGGCGCGACGGCTAATGAAGTCTGGCTGACCGCTCGCCTCACGGCAGTGGTTTCGGCGCTGGACCTTGATCGCGTTGACATCACTCGGTCGTTCGTGAAGCCGTCTGTTGATGACTCGGCCATTACACGGGACGACATCCGCCAGATTGGGTGGTCCTTCCTACCAGCAAATCGGTCGCCGGACCGAGACCTCGGTTCCGGCCGGCTGAGCGCCACTCGCGCTCTCCTCAAAGGGTTGGACCTTAAGCCTCCTGAACGTGCGGCAATCACCAACTCTCTCCAGACTCTCGATGCAGCTCTGCTTACCTCTGGGTCGTTAGGCAAGCTGCGGAAGAAGCTCGCCGATCAGTTGAGCAACCTGTACCCGGATGCAGTCAAGAAGGACGACTTGCACATCCAGCTACCCGCATCGACAGTGGACGACCCTCTCGCCGACCTGGATGTGCAACTCGAACGGGACGGAATGCGTGCTCCTTTGGCTGCGCAGTCAGACGGCCTCCGCTCGATGGCGGTGATCGCACTCCAACTCCTCACCGCTGATGCCGCTCGGGTCCTCGCTATCGACGAACCCGAGATCCACCTGCATCCACGCGGGCAGGCAAACCTCGCCGAGATTCTCTCTTTGGCTCCGGGGCAGCGCGCCGTTGCAACCCACGCGCCTGCGGTCCTTAGCAAGTTCCTACCAGAGCATGTCGTTGCCATCACCGCAGGTGGGTGTCGCCAGTTGCCCGTCGCTGCTTTCGCTGGTGATCCCAAACGTCTTCAGCACTGGTGGGTGGAGTCTGCACTTGAGCCGCTCACAGCCGACCGGGTTGTCTTCGTAGAGGGAGTCTCTGACCGCATTCTCCTGCGATCGGTCGCTCGCCTGCTGGGGCATGACTTCGACCGTCGTGGCGTCTCGGTGGTCAGCCTCGGAGGTGCAGCGAACTTCAAGCCCGCTATTCAGCTCTTCGGGCCGAGTGGTTTCAGGCTTCGGCTTTTCGGCCTTGTCGACAACGCTGAAGCCACCTTCCCCGCGAAGGCTCTTGGCGTCGCGGTACCCGACCTACACAAGCACGATATTCTGATCTCAACCCCCGATCTTGAGGCTGAAGTCGTCGTTGCGCTTGGAGTAAGCGCCACCGTGGGGCTTCTCGTGGCCTCAGGGCTGTTTACGGAGGCTGGAATCTTGCATGCGACGGGTGCCGCAACGGTCGCTGCGCTCCCCCAGACTGATCTCGCTGCACACCTACGCAATCACAAGGTCGAAGCCGCCGCTGCGCTCGATGAAGGACTCACCGCCCCTCAGGCCACCTTGTTGACCGTTCTCGCCGACCTCGCCGGTCGGGCGGTTGCCCCGTGACCGACCTAGACCCCGCCGACTGGTGCAGCTCGACGGACATTTCCGACACTCTGTTGATCGCCCCGCCGGGGTGTGGCAAGACGGAACTGCTTGCGAAGCGCGCTGCCAGCCTCGTTAGGACAGGAGCATTGCCAAAGGGCCGCCGAATTTTGGCGGTGACCTTCACCAACAAGGCTCGGGACAACCTTGCGCAGCGTCTGACCTTGCACGTGGGGCCACAGTTCAAGAGTTGGATAAGCGTGATGAACTTTCACGGTCTCGGGCTGCACCTATATGACAAGCACCGCTACGTCCTCGAAGACCCGATACGTGAACAGTTGCCGGAGGATCGTGCCCTTCGGTCGATTGAGCGATCGGTGTTTGAGTGTTTCGACGTGCCCCGGACCGCGCAGAACGATGTTCGGATGGCCATTCGCACCGCCAAGGCGGGTGCGAGAACTGACCGAGAAGTTATGAACCAGTTGGAAGCGAGCGGTCTTGCTGCTGCGATCGCCTACGAACGGGTTCTGCGGGAAGATTCTCGCTTAGACCACGACGACATGCTCCGTGTAGGGCTGCTCATCATCCGGGAGCCAGCCGTCGCCGCCCTCTACGCCGAACGATTCGCTTGCGTCCTCGTTGACGAGGCTCAAGACCTTACGCGAGTCCAATACGACCTACTGGAACCCATCGGGCAATCGTGCACCGTCTTTGCTGGCGATCGAGCGCAGGGCATCTACACGTTCGCAGGCGCAGACCCCGAGTGGGTGTTCGAGCGGATCCGGGACCGGAATCCCGACGTGGTCAAGCTCCACAAGTCCTACCGATCATCACCCGAGGTCCTCGCCGCTGTCTCCGCCGTTGCAGTTGCGCTTGGTGGCACTGATTTGACGAGCGCCGTCCCCGAGAGCTGGGGCAATCGGGGTCAAGTCACCATTGCATCGTTCCCAACTCCGCAAGAGGAGGCGAACTGGTTAGTTGATGTGATTCGCGGCTGGACCGATGCTTCGATGCAGGAGCACCCGCCGCGACCGGTATCGGTGGGAGTTCTGACTCGGATGAAGCCGGGAGGGAGGAGGGACCTCCTTCTCCAGACGCTTCAAGCGAGTGCCATCGATGTCGAGACATGGGACTTTCCGCTTCACCGGCCCGAGGTCGTTCAGCTCCTGAACAAACACGTCGACTCCGTGGTCGCAACGGTGCTAGAACCCACCGACCAAGTTCAGGAGCTCTATCTCAGATGTTTCGAGGAGGTCGCTCCCGAGAATGCTTCAACCCAGATCGACCTTCGAGACGCGGCCGACGAGCTGCTCGACCTGATTGGGGAAGATAAAGCGCTTGACGAACTGATACACCGAATCCGCATCAGCAGCGACCTGGCGGAACCAGTCGGACACGGCGTCCATCTGCTGACGGGTCACTCAGGCAAGGGGCAAGGCTTCGACAAAGTGATCGTGCTGGGGTTCGAGGAGGGACAGATCCCTAGCTTCTTCGTCAAGGGGTTCCCCGACGAGGATCCTAAGGTTCAGGAAGAATTGGCTCTCCTGCACGTCATGGCATCCAGGGCTAAGGAGGAGCTAGTCCTCACGATCTGCGAGCGTGTGCGCGGATATACGCAACAGCCATCGCGGTGGCTCCGCATTATCGAGCCCCACGCCGTGGTAGTTGCTCCCTGACTGCCCTGTCGGTTATCCCGATCCCGAGGCCAACGGGGTCGAGTTAACGTTCCTGGTACCGATCAGCGGCAGCCGGCTACTTACCGTGTTCCGGGTGGCGACTCAGGGAACACAATGAGAGCGTCTGGCTGGCTCGTCCGGCTCACCTTCAGCGTCCTGAGCTCGCCGAGACGGAGCGACCCGAAGATGTGCTAGCTACTTGCCCCTGAAATAGTCGTGAGATATGTCGTTCAGTGTTGGGGTGGGTCGATTCGCGTGCGGGAATCCGACACGCGATGATGGCTCCGATCACAGAAGTGAAG
>NZ_AMPG01000011.1 GCF_000299415.1 Candidatus Microthrix parvicella Bio17-1 | reverse complement strand
TATCTAGAGGGTTTGCGCGACGAATGGCCAGACTGACCGTCGCCGACGCCGGCGCGCTGATCGCCTATCTGGACCCTGGCGATGCACATCATGCCGATGCCGTGCAGGGGTTGATCGATGTCGACCAGTTTTTGGTGCATCCGGTAACGCTCGCCGAGGTGCTGGTGCACCCGGCGCGTCACTGCACGGAGTCGGCCGTTCTGAACACGCTGATCAGCATTGGTATGCGGGAGTCTCAGATGCGCGTCGATGCGGTCGCGCTGGCTCGACTCCGCGCCGAGAGCGGACTGAAAATGCCCGACTGCCTGGTCCTGGCTACCGCAATCTGGCATGGCACCGACGTGCTGACCTTTGACGCTCAACTGAAATCAGTCGCCAACGCGCAGAGCGGCGAGGCGTTGTAGTGCACGTCGGAGCTAGCTCAATGCCGCTCTGGCTACGCTGTCAGAACGCTTCCTGCGCGGATCGGAGCCCCATGACGACGCAGGTGGCATGTGGTCCTGAGCTGCACTCGCATGCTGCTCCGCCGGAGGGCCCGGACCGTCGAAACTCGGGTCACAGAAGCCCGGTGGGTCTGCGTTGAACTGCCGGTTGGACCTGCTTCAGTTCGATATAGCGGCTGCCGCCGGCTGGTACTCGGCGATCGCCGGACTCCTTGCCGGCTTCGCGCTACTGGCGATTCTGTTGCCCCTCGATCACGAGGCGGTGCAGGACGAGGATCGCAGCATCGCCGACTCGATCGTCGTCTTCACGTGTGCGTTCTTCGCGCTGCTGGTCTTGTCGTTCAACTACGCAGGGCTATCGGGTCGGCCCAGCGACGGGGCGGCGGCCGGCGTAGCGGCACACGAGCAGTTCTTGTTCGGAGCGGTCTTCGGTCTGGCGTCGTTGCTGCTGCTGTTTGGTCTTCGAGCCGTGATCAAGTCCTATGGGGCCAACGCAGTGGTCTTTGCTGCTGCCCGTGACTCGATGCAGGTCGTGACCGCCCTACTCGGTCCGATCCTCGCCCTGTCGTTGCAGTTTTCGAACGCGCTCGACCTTGAGCGAGTCCGGCTGGAACAGAGTGCGGACACCACCGCGAGCTGCGGACCCGGGGGTATCCCGTCAGGTGTGTGGATCAACTTGAGCATCTCGGTCATCTCGATCCTGGCCGTCTTGATCCTTGCGGTGTTTCGCCGTCGCCTGCATCAGAATGTGGGCGCACCCGCCCTCGTTGCGAAGGGGGTCTTGGTCGTCGGCGTCGCGGTGACGGTTTGGACCTCATTTGCTGTGCCGTTGCTTCCGGGAAGCTACATCGCCGGCGCAGTGTTTGAGCACGTCGCTCTGCTGGCTTTCGGAGTTGCAACCGTGGTGGTGTCGGCGGCAGCTTGGTCGGCGCGGTGAGCCCGGGCCAGACAGCCTCCGCGAACGCGAAGTTTCTGAGGTGCGGTCCGATCCGCTTGTTGTCGGGGATCACACGGCCTGCTTGCTCTGGAGGAACAGCGACGCCTCGTCACTACGGCCCTCGAGGTGGGTGCGGAAGGGCGGGTCGTCCACGATGCGGTTGGCCGCGGGCAGCGGCGCTCGCTGCGGCCGCGCCGACGTCGGACGCGAGTGTGCGCTCCGGCGTTGCCCAGAGTCTGAAGTTCAAGACGTGGGCGTCACCGCACAGCTGCACGTCGCGACCCAATTCACCTTGTCACCATCCGGGGCTGTCGGACCGAAGTACAGGCCGACGGAGCCGTCGCAATTGATCACGAGGTCGTCGCCATTGTTGTTGGTGCTGGGCATCGACTGGGAGGTCTGCAGCTCGGACCCCGTCTGCGGGTCGTACGCGCCCTCCGACCAGAAGTTCGTGGTGAGGAGGTATCCGAGGCCTGCCGCCAAGCCACAGCCCAGCACGACCAGCAGCCATAGGCGCCCGAGCCTCGCCGGACCCCAACCTCGAGTGGCCAGGTCCGCAGAAGGGGCGATGGCCTGCGGGATGATCGAGTCGAACGCGCGGCCCAAGAAGGCCGGGCTGATGGTCGCGCCGATACCGATCTGGATGCCGAAGATGAGCGATTCGGGCACCCCGTCGACCACCGACCCGACGACGATGCCCATCGCTTCCCCGGCGCCCTCACCGGCAAAGCGCTTGTCGACCACGTAGTCGCCGAGCAGGAAGACACCCACGCCGATCAGCATCCAGAGCACCGTCTGCCAGAGGGCGATGTGCACTTCCGCCACGGGGAGGAGACCCAATGCGACGGCCGAAATCATCGCTCCGGCGACGAACCCGGCGAGGATGTCCACGATCCGCGTGGGGACCTTCGTCCAGCAGAAAGCGCCGGCCCGAAGATGGGACCAACGAGTGCGGGCCCCGCACAAACTCCGTGCAGGACCTGACGATCCCGGTCGGGTTGGCGGAGCCCACAAGCGTTGATGATGGCGCCGCCGGGTTGATGACGACGCGTCCAAAAACTCAGTTGATTTCGGAGGCGGCTTCCTGGACCGCGGCGTCGACTTCGTCCGTGCTGACACCGAGCTCCTTGGCGATGTGCTTCTCGGCGTTCAGCTGTGCCTTGTCGAGCGCAGCCTCAAGGGTGCTTGCGCCAATGACCAGTAGTGCAGCTTCGCCGGAGTCGAGCAGCTCACCAAGCTCCTTGACGTCCGATCGGGAAAGGCCGCGCCAGACGTGCCCGCCGATACTGCCGATGGCCCCACCGACGAGTGCGGTGCCGATGACGGCCGGCGGGAACAGGATGCCGATGACGGCGCCGGCTGCGGCGCCGCCCCAACCGCCGTGGCGCGTGGCCATCTCGTCCTTGTTGACGTGCACCTTGCCGGACGAGTCCTTGGTGATGACGGCTGCGTCATAGGTGCCGACAGCGCCATCGGTGTGGAGGTCCTTGACGATGGCGTAGTCGTCTCGGGCGGCCGCCTCGCCTGCGTACGTGCCGATGTAGAGGAACGTTCCGTCTACTTTTGCCATGTGATCTCTCCTATTCGTGGAACCCTTGAAAGGGTGCTCCGCTTGGTTGTGGAATCAGCTTGAGGTCGGGCGATTCATACGGCATCACCCACATCAAACGATTCGAACCGGACCCGATTGAGAACGAGCCTTGCTCGGGTTTCCTACTTGGCGGCTGCTACCGGGTAGTCGTCGAATTCCTCACCGGGTTCGACGTTCGGTTACTCGGCAACGGTCTTCTCAAACTGGGCGATGGAGCTGAACGCCACACCGAACATCCAGCCCATGTCGAGCTTGAACTGGAACAGGTTGTAGCGCTCGCCGGGATCGCAACCGACGTCGAAGAACATGGGGAACTTCGGCTGCACGATCGGGTCGGCGATCCCCTGCAGTGAGGAAGCCACACCTTCACCTGGCGCCATTTCGACGACATGAGGCTCCCGTCGGGTCCGAAGAACAGCAACGACTCCCGACCTGTCTCCTCGCTGGTGCCCTGCATGAACTCCGCCGCGTCGACGCCGTCCATCGGCCGGTCGGTTGGCACCTTGTCCGAGGCTCCTGCGAAGGCGGCGAAGGTCTGGTATCAGTCGTGTGCCGAGAGCATCTGTTGGGTCACCACGCCCTCCGGCACCGTTCCGGGGTAGCGGACCATGGCCGCAGTGCGCGTCGAACCATCCCACCGCGGGTGAAGAAGCCGCCGCGGAACGGGCCGCTCGAACAGCCATGGGGCACGGTGTCGATCACCCCGCCGTTGTCGCTGGAGAACACGAGGAGGGTATCGTCGGCAACGCCTGCCTCGTCGAGGCAGTCCATGATCTGGTTGACTCGATGGTCCAGCTCGGCGATGAGATCGGCGTACAGACCCAGCCGCGACGGATCGGTCTGATCGAAATCGGGGTGGACCGCTTCGGGCGGGTGCATGTTCGCAAGCCCGACGTAGGTGAAGAACGGCTGATCCGCCTTGGCCTTGGCCTTGATGTAATCGGTGGTCTTGCCGACGATCGCTCATCGAGCAGCGGCCGCACCTCCAAGTTGAGCTCGCGTACCTCGGTCGACTTGCTGCCCTTCACGCCATCCCAGGTATGGGGCGTGTCGAGCCCCAACTTCTCCGCGGGCGCGTTGAAGGTTGCATACGACGTCCAGCCGCCTCGTCGGCACCTTGTAGGTGTGGGTGAGATGTGCGCCGCCCGGCATCGCCTACATCGGGTGAAATGCCGGTTGCCCGCCCACCGGCGTACTCCGATCTGGGAGCATGGGCAGGGTGCCCGATCGCTTGAGCGACCGGGGGTCAAAACACCACGTAGCGCAGGGGAGGAACCGTGCATTCCGACGATCAACCATGTTGTGCGCCGGAACGGCCGACCGGGCCGGGAGCTTTGCCCGCCACCGTCGAACCAAGCGCTGCTGGGGCTGGTCCCGAACCTCAGGTCGGGTCGCAGAGCGATCCGGTCGAGTTCGATTTCGTTGACATCCCGGGCGGCGAGTTCACCATGGGCACCAACGATCCAAACGGCTACCCGAGCGACGGTGAAGGTCCGGAACACACGGTGGCTTTGAGTCCGTTCGCAATCGCCCGGACCACGGTGACCAACGATCAGTTCCAAGCATTCATAGCTGCAACCGGGCATCAGAGCACGGCCGACCGCTTCGGCAACTCGTTTGTCTTCGGCGGCCTCCTCCCCGATGACTTCCCGCCGACACGCGGTGTGGCGGCGGCTCCCTGGTGGCGTGAGGTGGACGGGGCGAACTGGCGACACCCGGAAGGGCCGCACAGCGACGTTGCGGATCGAGGTGGCCACCCCGTGGTCCACGTCAGTTGGGAAGACGCAGCTGCGTTCTGCGACTGGAGCGGAACGACCCTGCCGACCGAAGCGCAGTGGGAGCGTGCTGCACGTGGGGGGCGGAGCGGATCGCATTTTCCGTGGGGCGACGACCTCGAGCCGAACGGTGAGCATCGGATGAACGTGTTCCAAGGTGACTTTCCCGGCGGGAACACCGGTGCTGACGGTTGGATCGGGACGAGTCCCGCCGACCACTTCCCGCCGAATGGCTTCGGCCTCCACCAGATGACCGGCAACGTCTGGGAATGGTGTCTCGATTGGTTCGCGCTACTCACGTACAACCGCAGGGCCGCCGTCGATCCGGCCGGTCCGCCGGCGGGGTCGGCGCGGGTGATGCGTGGCGGTTCGTACCTGTGCCACGAGAGCTACTGCTGGCGTTACCGAGTGGACGCCCGGAGCGCGAATCAGACGGACTCCACCGCCGGCAACATTGGCTTTCGGGTGGTAGCAGGAGCCGGCTGAAACGGTTGGCGCTGCAACGTCGACCCACCCTGCGCCAGAATGCTTAGGAGCCCGACGGGTAGTTCGTGGCCCGGTCGGAGGCCAGGTCGACCTCGGTCCAGTCGCGTTCGGTGGAGGCCGACGTGATCTGGTCGGTGCCGCTTCCAAGGGTCGGGTCTCGGTCTTTGGGTACGGCAGATCCAAGCGTGGGTGACGCGCCGATGACAGCCGGCTCCGACACAGGTCGTCGAACTCCTCGGTGGTCACACCCGAGTGGGTGAGGGCGATCAACTCCTTCAATGGGCCCATCCCGCCCGAATGCAGGTCATCCAAACTGGTGGGGTGACCCAGTTGTGCCGCTCGGTCGAGGGCGAAGGCGAGTTGGGCGTAGAGCGGCGGCTCGGCCCACAACGTGCCGTCGTTGTCGAATACCGCCACGCGCTCAGGCTCTTCGACGTAGTCGGGCGACTTGGGGTCGGTCACGGCAACAACGAAGTCGGTGATCGACTGCCTGGTAGGTGTCTGCCGCCAGCTCGGTGAGAGCCTGCGCCCGACCCCGAGTTGTGTGTGGTCGCGTTTGTGTTGGTCATGGCTTGCGTCCCCTTTGAGGAAGTCGTCGGTGTGTCGTTCACTGAGCGGTGCTGGGGTTGCGGGGGCTTGGTCGAGCGTCATTGCGGAGCGCACGATCTGCACCTCGACCGCTGGTGCGGCGAGCACTCCGACGGACTCGAAGGCACGTTGGAGCGACCGGATGGCAGCGTCGGTTGCATGGGTTGGTCCGATTCGCTCGTAACAGGTGACGACCAGCGGCCAGGGTATGTGTACGGTGACGAGATGTCAGCGTTGGCCGATGACCACGCGTCCGAAGGGCGGGACTCGCCGCGTGGCCCCATTGCTGAGGGCGAGATGCCGGACGATGTCGTTGCGGCGGCGCGTGCCGGAGCTGCCCAGTCGGTGAGTCCCCCGGCTTGGCTGAACAAGTGGGTGTGGCAGTCGCTGTGGAAGGTCGTGGCGGTCGGGCTGACGACCTTCGTCCTGGTGTCGATGGCATGGCGGGCCCAGTCGCTGTTGCGGCTGCTGGGGTTGTCGTTGTTCTTCGCGATAGCGATGGTCCCTGCGGTGAATCACCTCCACGCAAAGCGAGGGTGGAAGCGCGGGCGGCGGTAGGGGCGATCTACGCCGTGGTGCTGTTGTTCCTGGTGCTCATGGTTGTGGTGTTGATCCCAGGGGTTTCGGACTTCGCCGGCGAGGTCGACAAGAACGGCGACAAATGGGTCACGGAGCTGAATGCCAAGGGTCAGGAACTGATCGGCAAGGACCTGATCGGACAAGCGAAAGGCGATGACGCTGTGGTGTCGGCCAACGACGCCATCACGAAGTTCTCAAAGAATTTGGGGGGCATCGCGTCCGAGGGGCTCGGGCTGATCTTCAACCTGGCGACGATTGCGCTGTTCACGTTCTACTTCGCAGCGGACTGGCCGCGGATCCAAAAGGCATTGTTGGGGAGGATGCCACCCCGCCGTCAGAAGGTGACCGGGTGGGTGATGGACACAGCGATCGAGCAGACCGGCGGTTACTTCTACTCGCGTCTGCTGCTGATGTTGATCAACGGTGGGTTGTTTTTTGTGGTGATGCTACTGATTGGGATGCCAGTTGTGTACGCCCTCCCAATGTCGGTGTTTGAAGGGTTCGTCGCCGAGTTCATTCCGGCGGTTGGCACCTATATCGGTGCAGCGGTTCCAATTGTGATGACGTTGGCCGTTCAGGGGTTCGGCGCTGGGCTGATCCTGTTGGTGTGGACGTTGATCTACCAGCAGGGTGAGAACTACTGGTTGAGCCCGAAGCTCAGTGCCGAAACGATGTCGATCAACGGCGGGGTGGCCTTCGGGGCGGCGCTGGCGGGAGGAGCGATCGCAGGGCCGATGGGCGCGTTCATGGCACTCCCGTTTGCTGCGCTCATCACGTCGATCATCGCCAACTCGGGGAAGACCTACGCGGTCGTGTACGCCTCGGCCTACGGTGAGCAACCACCTGGCGGATCCAACCCGGCGGTTGACGACGTAGCCACATCCAATACCGGCACCGCCGAACTCGACACCTCGCCGGGTGAGGCGCCGCCGCCCGGCGGCTGAGCAGCCCCATGATGGAGGCAACGAGCGATGAGCCGGCTTGAAGCTCAGGTGGTTACGAGGACAGCCGGAGGATGGTCACCCCATGGGGCGCGACCGTCTCGCTGATCGGGCCATCGGTGGCAGGAAGATCCTTGCGAGTCGAAGCGTTTCGAATGCTCCAACTGCCAGGCTGGGCACCGACTTCGGTGATGGTGGTGCTGATTTCGGCAGGGCCGTCGCCCTTGTTGAGCAGGGCGACCGCCATGTCGCCATCAGCGAGGCTTCTCGCCCACACCTCGGTCTCGCCCGACCGCAGTCGACTGGCCTGCCGGCCCGCCGGATCCTGATCGATTGCGATGATCTCCGGGTTGGAAAGGGCATCGATCACATCCGGGGTCAACTTGTCCAGGTCGGTCCCGATCATCAGGGGCGCCGCGAGCATCGCCCACATGCCGATGTGAGCGCGGGTCTCGTCCGGGGTCAGTGGCCCGTTGCCGACCTGCAACATGTCCGGATCGTTCCAACGGCCCGGACCCGAAAAGGAGTGCAGCTCGGCCTGCTGGTCGATGATTGAGGCCACCGACGGCCAGAACGGGATGATGTCCGAGGTGGTGCGCCACAGGTTGGCGACCTTGGGTGCCCACGTCCACGGCTTGGTGTCGCCGTACTCCGAGATGCTGTAGACGATCGGCCGATCGAGCCGGGCCAGTTCATCTCGCATCAGCCCGAAGGTTTTCTGGTGCTCCAGCCCGTCGGTTTCATCGGCCCGGCACCAGTCGTACTTCAAGTAGTCGACTCCCAACTCGTCGAGCATTTCCGCGTCCTGGCGTTCGTGCCGGTAACTGCCGATGCCGCTGGCGGCATAGTCATCCCAGTGCATGGCGCACGTCTCGCTGCCCGGTGCCAGGTACAGGCCAAACTTCAGGCCCTTGTCGTGCACGTAGTCGACCAAGGACTCCAGGCCTGAGGGAAAGCGGATGGGATCGGCAACCAGCGCGCCCGCCGAATCGCGACTTGGGGCCTGCCAGCAATCGTCGACCACCACGTACCGGTAACCAAGATCCTTGAGGCCCCTCCGAACGAGGGCATCGGCAGCCTGCTTCACGACGGCTTCGTCCAGATCATGGCAGCGGACCTGGTTCCAACTGTTCCATCCCATCGGAGGCGTCGCTGCCACGATCGGCTCTGCTGGCCGTGGACGCGAAGTTGACGTGGATGTCGACGACCCGTCGGCGTCGGCGTGGTCACCCTTGCCGCAGGACGCCAGACCGAGGATCAGGCCGGAAAGGGCGAGTGTCAGCAGCAAGCGCAGCGTGGGCGTCCTCGTGTTCCTGCCACGAACCCCTGCGTGGCCATCCTCGACGGCGGACTGATCCTTGACGTGCACTGGTGCTGTGTCCTTCATTGGCGCCCGCCAGTATCGCGGACCGCCTGAGGGGCCAAGCGGTCCGACCGGCGTTGACACACGGGCTGTGGGTCGGCGTGAGCGGCGCAGAGTACAGGACGACGCGCATAGGGTGCCTCTCTGGGAGCCGGCCGTCCGGGGGCGGCGCTGTGGCCAGGGGACCTCTGTTGCGGACACTCGATCATGACGGCACGGCCTCCCAGTCGATTGCTGCCGCCCAGCGGCGCGCCGGAGCGCACCCCGAGGGTCGCCTGCCGTGCCCGGCGTGCGCCGCCGGCCTCAAGGGCACCAACTTCGAGCGCCACCTGCGGGAGAAACACCCGGAGGTGGACAGTGGCACCCCCAACGTCGGGGTCGAGGAGTTGCAACTCGTTGGGATCGATCACCGCATTCGGCGCACCTTCGCCGCGTTGACGTTCGCGTGGTTTGTCGCCGTGATCGTTCTGTTGGTCACGGGACCGGTCCCGATCGGTGTCGACGGCGAGCGGACGCCGACACAGGTCGCACAGACTCCCGTCGTGATCATCGTTGCCCTCGGGCTGGTGATCGGCGCGATCATCGCCATCCTCCGGGCGGCCGGAGCTTTCCGCGCTCGGATAACCGTAACCGGAAATGCCATTCGACTGAGCCATCGCCTGGGGACTGGTCGTCGTCACGTGCCGCTGCCTGCCGCAGTCGAAACCGGAACATTGTTCATCGTCCGTTCCGACCGGTCCAACTCCGGCGGTTCAAGCACCGGACTCAAGGTGCGGGCAGGTGCCTACCTTCGGGTGGCGGATGGACATCGCTCGATCACCGTCGGGTGTCCCCATGGTGCCGGTATCCGCAAGCACTGGAACGGGTGGACGGCGGGCCCGCGCCGCAAATGGTGGGACGTCGACCTCAGCGCACCCGCATTCGTCGAGCTGCAGTACGCACTGGCAGCGGCCGGGTTGCTCGCTCCGCCACGCTGACCCGACATGTGGGCGAGACTCTCCGAATGGGAACCGATTCGTCATCGCAGACCGGGCCTCGAACCGACGGGAAGACACGACTGCTCGACGCCGCCGAAGCGCTGCTGGATCAAGCCGGTATTGACGGCACCACTGGAGCAGCCATCACGGCCGCAGCCGGGCACAAGAATGCCGCAGCGGTCAACTATCACTTTGGCAACCTGGATCGACTCATCCGTGCGGTGCTGGACCGGCGGGCCACCGAGCTGAACGTCATCCGTCACTCCCGGCTCGACGAGCTTGAGGCGGGCGGTTCGGTCGAGCCAAGAGCGGCGTTTGTGGCGATCGTCGAGCCGCTCGCCGACCTGCTGGCATCCAAGGAGGGACGTCGTTACCTTCGGCTGCTCAACCAGGCCGCGAACCACCCTCGGTTTCACGCCCAGGCGGGCATGGGGTTCGCCTCGAGCCTCGAACGGGGGGCTGCCAACCTGTCGCCGTTGGTGTCGCATCTGGCACCGGAACGCCAACGGCACCGGGCAGGAAACGTCCTCGGCTTGGTGCTGTTCGCGCTGGCGGAACAGGCGCGTGTGATCGACGACGAGGCGCAGGACATGCCCGTCCTCGGGCGTGAGGCGTTCATCGTCGACCTGGCCGACTCGTCGTTGGCGGCACTCAGTGCCTGAGCAACCCCACCCGGCCGGTAGCGTCATGTCGTCGCGACACTGGGTCGAGACGACAGACCGGGGGAGTCGCACATGATCCTTGACCGATTCCGCGTTGATGGCAAGGTGGCGGTGGTGACGGGCGCCGGACGGGGCATCGGTGCCGCCACGGCGGTCGCTCTGGCCGAGGCGGGCGCAGACGTGGTCATCTCCGCACGCACGGAGGATCAACTGCGCACGGTGGCCAAGCAGGTTGAAGCGGCGGGGAGACGTGCCCATGTTGTCACCGCAGACCTCAGCGATCTGGACGCGGTCGCCGGCCTGGCAGGTGAGGCGAAGGACGCGTTTGGGCGACTCGACATCGTGGTCAACAACGTCGGTGGCTCGATGCCGCGACCCTTTCTGGACACGACCCCCAACGCGTTGACCCGGGCGTTCGAGTGGAATGTGGCTACGGCCCACGCGTTGACCAGGTCGGCGGTGCCGCTGATGATGGAGGATGAGGGCACCGGTGCGGTGGTGAACATCTCGTCGCTCATCGGCCGGGTGGGTGGCCGGGGCTTTGTTGCTTACGGCACCGGCAAGGGCGCTCTTAGCCATTGGACCCGCATGGCGGCGGCCGACCTGGCACCCACGGTCAGGGTCAACGCGATCGCTGTGGGGTCGATTGCCACCTCGGCGCTCGACATCGTGACCCAGGACGACGGACTGCGGACAGCGGTGGAGGACGCCACGCCCCTGGGGCGCATCGGCGAACCCGAAGAGATCGCGTCGGCCGTGCTGTTCCTCGCCTCGCCCGCCGGCGGGTACATCACCGGCAAGATCATTGAGGTTGATGGAGGCGCCGAGCGACCCCAACTCGAGATGTAGCCGCCGCGGCAGGCAGCGAGAACGACTCGGGGATCAGACGTGCGCCGCTGCTGTCGTCCTGGCCACGGGTGTGGGCTATCGGTGCCCGTTGATCCAGTCGATCACGGTGGCGAGCACCGCGTCGGCTTCCGGCTCATTGTGCAGTTCGTGGAAACAGCCGGGCCAGATGCTGACCGTGCGGTCGGTCGACCCGACCTTGGACGAGAACCGCACCGAACCGGCAGGATCGGCCAGGGTGTCGTCGCTTCCATGCATGATCAGGATCGGCGCCGTGATGTTGGCGGCCTCGTCCATCGCGGCATCCATCGCCACCGACAACTGCCGGGCCGTGCCGGTGGTGACCTTGCCCCGGAAGTTCAGCGGGTCGGCGTCGTAGTCGGCCCGCACCTCAGGTACCCGGGAGATGGCGTCGCCGTCCAGCTGGATGGTGGGCAGATTGGGTGCGAACCTGCCGACCAGGTTGGCAGCGGCCAGCACCGGCCTGGGTACGCTCGCCGCCGCCTGCAGGGACGCCCCGGTGATGATCACGCCGGCAAACCTCGAGTCGTCGCGCTCGGCCAGCCGGACGGTGGCCAGGCCGCCCATCGAGTGGCCGTAGACGAACAGCGGTGTGTCGGTGCCGATGCCATCGACCATCGCCACCAGGTCGTCGACCAGAGCCGGGAAGGAGTCGATCGTGCCTCGCTTCACCCCGGTGGTTTGGCCGTGGCCCCGGTGGTCCAGGGACGTGACCGCGAAGCCGGCGTCGCAGAATCGTCGGGCGACCTGTTCGTACCGGCCGGAGTGCTCGGCGTAACCGTGCACCAGCAGGATCTCGGCGGTTGGCCGTGCGGTGGGCTGAGCATCGGGTGTCCAGCGGATGGTGTGCAGCGTGACGCCGCCTGTGCCGGGCTTGGTGGAGGTCTCGGTGTTCACGGTGGCCAGGCTACGACCTGGCTGGTAGGGGCCGACCCAAGGACCTCCTCAGGGTGAGATCACGCCTCCCAGCGAGGGGATACGACGGAACGACATGGCGTGCAACGATGGGGGCCGTGGAGGCGAAACTGGAGATGGTGTCGCTGCGGCGACGTCTGGAGGAGGTCGCCAATCCTGAGCGGGCGCAGGCGATGGAGACGTACCTACGCGACCAGTTCCCATGTCTTGGCGTCGCGGCGGCGGATCGCAGGGTTGCCACCCGTCCAACGTTGGAGGTGTCCAAGGGGGTCACCACCGATGAGCTGATGGCATTCGCCATGGCGTGCTGGGGTGAGCGGGAGCGCGAGTTCGCCTACGTGGCCTGTGACGCGTTGCGAGCGAACGTTGCACGGATACACGCGGAGCATCTTGATGATCTCCGAACACTGATCACCACGAGGTCGTGGTGGGAGACGGTCGACCCACTCGCCACCCGGGTGGTCGGACCCATGATCACGGCGCATCCCGAGTTGATCGCCGGCATGGACCACTGGGTGCGCAGCGACGACATTTGGTTGGCCCGGACGGCCATCCTGCACCAGTTGATGTACGGAGAAGACACCGATCCGGTGCGGCTGTTCACCTACGCCCGGCTTCGGGCGGGCGACACCGAGTTCTTCATCCGCAAGGCCATCGGCTGGGCGCTCCGGCAATATGGGCGGATCGATCCCGGTGCGGTCCGTCGGTTCGTCTCGATCCACGAGCGTGAGTTGTCGGGTCTGACCAGACGCGAGGCACTCAAGCACCTGGGATGACCGTCGACCCGCCGAACTGGAAGTGGATTCAACCCCTCGGGAACGGTTCCACACCTCCGTTTCGGGTTGATGCCAAGATTGGCGCCTTGGTTTGGTCCCTCCTTCTGATCGGCGTCGGTGTGACGGCGCTGGCCTACAGCAGCGATTGGTTCGTCGACGGTGCTGCCGTGCTGGCGGACCGCTTGTCGGTGCCGCCGCTGGTGATCGGAACCCTGGTGATCGGCCTGGGCACCTCGCTTCCGGAGGTGTTTGTGTCCACGATGGCCGCTGTTCGCGGCGACCTCAATTTGGGCATCGGCAACATCGTGGGGTCGAACACGGCCAACCTCACGTTGGTGCTGGGCATCGCGGCGATGATTGCGTTGGTCAGGGCCGAGTCCGCGATCGTCCGACGTGAGGCGCCACTGATGCTGGGCGCGTGCGTGCTGATGGCGGCATTGGCCTGGCGGAAGCTCACGCTGACCGGCGGCCTGATCCTGCTGACCGGGTTGGCCGGTTACCTGATGCTCACCTTCTGGCTGGCGCGCCGCAGCCGCAACGACCTCCTGATTCGTGATGTGGAGGAGTACACCGAGGTGGAAAATCGTTATCCAATCTGGATGGAGGTCGGACGAACCCTGATCGGGCTGGTTGGAACCTTGGTCGCTGCCCAGATGCTGGTGGTCGGCGCCCTTGGGGTGGCAGACCGGCTTGGTTGGTCAGGCGGTTTCGTGGGTCTCACCCTGGTGGCGGTCGGTACCTCGCTGCCCGAGCTGGCTGCCTCGATCCAGGCGGTGAGGCGCCACGAGGACGAGCTGTTGGTGGGCAACCTGGTGGGTTCGAACATCCTCAACAGCCTGCTGGTTGGCGGGCTGGTCGGAGTGGTGGGACGCGGTGCCGCACCCACCAGCGACGTGTTGCACCGGGGCATGCTGGTCATGGTGGTGAGCCTGGCCGCGGTGACCCTGTTGATGGCGACCCGGGCGCGCTTCGGGCGCACGTCCGGTGTGATTTTGGCGTCGGTGTACCTCGCATCGGCGGTGGCGCTGGGAACCAGGTGACCTACCAGCGCCGTCGTCGCACTCCGGTACGGCACCGGGAGGAGGTTCCTGCAACCGAATCCAACAGCGGCACCGTGGGATTTGAACCCTGAGGGTGCGATGCCGGCGCAAGCGGGCAGACTGGTCGCCTCAACGTCCGGTACCAAACGAGGTTTCGGTGTCCAACTCGCCTTTTGATCCATCTGCCGACCAGGCCATGCCTCGCCCGCCGGGGCCACCACCGCGCCCGGCACAGCCACCGCGCGATGGAGGTGTTCCGATGCCCCCTCCAGCATCCCGCGGCGGTGCGCCTTCAGGCCCAGACGTTCACGTCGGCCGAATCGTGACCGCCGTGGTCGATGAGGTGGGCGACCGCGAGATCATCCTCAAGATGGTGGACGGTCGGCCGGGGGTGGTGATGCGAAAGGACGTGACCGATGTTGACGGGGACGTTCCACAGGTTGGCGCCACGATCGAAGTGGCATTGCTGGCCCGGGAGGATCCGCAGGGCCGCATGGCCACGTCACGGGGGTGGGCCGCCAAGCAACAGTCGTGGGAGCGTATCGATGCGGCGCTGGCGTCCGGCGAATTGCTGAAGGTCAAGGCGCTCAAACAGGTGAAGGGCGGCCTCTTGGTGGACCTGGGGCAGCGAGCGTTTCTGCCGGCATCGCAGGCCTTCGAGGGGTCGGGCGGCGACCTGGCCGAACTCGTTGGAGTCGAGGTGGAGGTGCGGGTGACCGAGGCCGACCGACAGCGTGACCGCGTGGTGGTGTCGCGACGCGACGCACTGCGCAAGCGCCGGCGCGCCGAGGAACGCTCGGTGTTCCAGCGACTGGAGGTTGGTGCAACCGTTACCGGTCGGGTGGTGGCCATGGTCGAGTTCGGGGCGCTGGTGGACCTTGCAGGCGCCAGAGGACTGCTGCACCGCACAGAGATGTCCTGGGGTCGGGTTGATCGGTTGGAGGACTTCGCCGTCCCCGGGCAGGAGCTGGAACTGGTCGTCATCGAGGTGAACCGCTCCAAGCGGCGCATCGGGCTGTCGCTGCGTCGGCTCAGCGATGACCCGCTTGCCAAGGTGGAGGAGGGCTCCATCGAGGATGCGACCGTGACCCGGGTGGTGGACTACGGGGTCTTTGCCGAGCTGGCATCGGGCGCCGAGGGGTTGGTGCACCTCAGCGAAATGGCCGAAGGTCGCGGCTATCGGCCCGAGGAGCTGGTGGCGCCCGGCGAAGCGGTGCGGGTCAAGGTGATGAGGGTGGACCCCAAACGTCGACGCGTGGAGCTGTCGATGGTCCAGGCCGCCCTGGCTTCCCCGTAGAATCATCGACCCCCTCGTTCCCCCGAGTCCCCCTACCCTCCCGGTCACGACCAATGGCGACACGCATACGGCTGCGGCCTTGGCAGCACCAGGCACTGGAGAAGTTCAACGCGTCGGAACGCGTCGACTTCTTGGCCGTGGCCACGCCGGGGGCGGGCAAGACCACCTTTGCGCTGGCGGCAGCCACGCAGTACCTGGCGGCCACCAAGGGCAGACGCCTGGTGGTGGTGGCGCCCACCCAGCACCTCAAGACTCAATGGGCCGATGCGGCCGCCCGCTTCGGCCTGCACCTCGACCCGGCCTGGTCGGCGCGGGAGGGCAGCCTGCCCGGCGACGTGCATGGCATCGTCACCACCTACCAACAGGTGGCCACCAGTTCGGCCGAACTGGCGCGCCTGGCTCCGGGCGCGTTCGTCGTCTTTGACGAGGTGCACCACGCCGGCGATGATCGGGCATGGGGCACTGCGATCATCGCGGCGTTCGCCGATGCAGGACGCCGCCTGTCGCTGTCTGGCACGCCATTTCGTTCTGACGTCACGCCGATCCCGTTCGTCAGCTACCACCTCGATGAGGCCCAGCCCGACTTCGAGTACGGCTACGGCGACGCGTTGGCCGACCGGGGTGTGGTGCGGCCGTTGTTCTTTCCCCGCATCGGCGGATTTATGGAGTGGGTGGCTCCGGATGGGGCGACTGTGGCCGCCACGTTCGATGACGAACTGACGAGGGAGCACGCCAACCAGCGGTTGCGCGTGGCCTTGTCGCTGGAGGGCGATTGGATGCCCACCGTGCTGGCCCAGGCCAACGAGCGCCTGCAGGCCCTTCGCCAGGTGCACCCGGAGGCGGGTGGTCTGGTCATCGCCATGGACCAGGCCCACGCCACCGGCATCGCCGACCTGCTTCGGCGGCTGGGCACCCGGGCGGTGGTGGCGGTATCGGACGACCCCGATGCGTCCGACCGCATTGCCCGTTTCGCCGAGAGCAGCGAGCCGTGGATCGTGGCGGTGCGCATGGTGTCCGAGGGCGTGGACATCCCGCGGCTGCGGATCGGCGTGTTCGCCACCAACACCTCCACCGAATTGTTCTTTCGTCAAGCGATGGGGCGGCTGGTGCGCTGGACCAGAGGTGTACCCCGGCAGAAGGCCTGGTGCTTCCTCCCCGACGATCCCAGGTTGCGCTCCCACGCCGACTCGTTGGCCACCCAGCGGCGTCACAGCCTGGCCCGTCGACGCCGGGATGATGACGACGACCGGGTCGATGAGCCCGCATTCGACTCGCCCGACGGTGGCGATGAGGCCGATCAGATGTCGTTGTTCGCCGTGATCGGTGCGGTCGCTCAGCATGAACCTGAGGCCGCCGCCGGCGTGTTTGCAGATGATGACGACGACTTCGACATCGACGGTGACGACGACGCCGGGGTCGACCTGGAGTTGGTGGCGCCACCGACTCCCGACGGCAAGGTACGCAACGCGTTGGGCTCCCCCGGAACGGCCCCGGAGAAGACCGCCCGGCAGCGCCGCAACGACCTGCGCGACAGCAATGCCGCCCTGGCGCGCGATCTGGCACGCCGGGCCAACATGACCCACGCCCAGGTCAACCGTGAGCTCAACCGGCTGTCGGGCGTCACCCGCATTTCGGAGGCCACCGAGAGCCAGTTGCAGCGTCGTCTGGACGAGGCCAAAAAGTGGAGCCGCAGCGTGCGCTGAGGCGCCGCGGTTGTGGGCACGGCGCGGTTGTGGGCACGGCGCGGTTGTGGGCACGGTCTGTTGCCGGAGCGAAGCTACCCGGGTGGCTCGTGCAGCGCCTGAGGACAGACCGATCGCCGTGCGCAGTAGGAGCAGTGGCGGCCAGGGGTGAGATCGGCCGGGTCATGGCGGTCGTTGAGCGCCCGCTCCACCGCCGCGGCAGCCGCAGACGTGATGATCTCGATGCCCCGGTCGAGAAGATCCTCGGTTACCCGGTGGGTTCGACGTCGGCCCTGACGAAGGTCGAGGACGATCACGCGTGTGGGTGCCACCCCAAAGCGGGTGGCGTGTAACACCGCCAGCCATCCGGCCTCGGCTCGTTCGAATTGGGTGTCGTGGGCCCTCTCGGTCAGCCGGATCAGGCCCAGATCGGTGGCACGACGATGATCAGCGGTCCCGCCCTCCAACCTGGCGGACACCACCAGCGGGGTGCCTGGCGCCTTCCAATCGAACCTGCCGGGCGGTGATTCCCAGGCGAGCGTTGCAACCTGACCGAGACCGACTGCCCCGACTGCTGCGGCCAACCATGTCGTTGCCTCGGCGCGAACGGCCCGGTACCCGCCCGAGGGCAGGTCCTCCAGCCACTCGCCGAGACTCCGACCCGTCTGGGCGGCCTCAGCGCGATCGAGCGCCCGGTCGCAGCGATACTCAACATGGGGCAATTCCGTCAGCGCGGTGAGACCAAGCGACCGTCGCGCAAGGCGGGCATTCCACACAAACGGCTCGGACTCGAACCCAGGGCATCTGCGGTAATTGGTCAGGCCGAAGACGTCGACGTCCACTCGAGGTGGACCGCCGTCGCCCAGCCGGGCCCCGATCGGCGAGAGCGCGTCGGCCAACCGAGTCCGCCAGGTCCAGTCGACCGCTGCGACTGTTCGAGGGCCCGGTGGATGCTCGGTGTCGGGCAGTTCGGTGTCGTTCACCGCTGTTCGCTGGTCCTTCGCTGGGCTGAAGGGTCGACCGAGGGGCAGACAGCAGCATCGGGGCACCACCCGCAGTGAACTCCGGGGGATTCCTCGGGGGTTTCTCCCCGGGCCAGAGCGCCCAACACGTCGAGCGCGTGGGCCAGGCGCCGGGCGGCGCTTTCCAACACATCGGCGGTCGTGGGGGGCAACGGCACCCAACCGTTGCCGGGGCTCCAATGCAACACGAGGGCAGGTGCCAGACCATCTCGTAAGGCGATCCCCAGGGCATACAGATTGAGATCGAAGGTGTGGTCGGGTGACAAGGCGTTGGCCTTCACCTCGACGAGCACCGTTGGCAGCGCGGCCGCCGGGCCACCCAGTTCGGCATCGGGCCTCATGGTGATGACCACATCTCCGTCTGCCAACGAGATCGCCGCAGTCGTCTGAGTGCGTGGCCACCACCGGCCTTGGTCCCCGGTCCAATCGAGCCCCGCCCAGCCGGCCGTCACCGCATTGGCCATCTCCTCGCAGTCGCTGTTGAAGTCTGCAAGTTCTGTCTGAGTCGATGCTTCGAGTGTCATCAACTCGTCGTCATCGCCACGGGCCCGCCACGCGTCGGTCACGATGGTGGCGACCTCGTTGTTCGGGGTGCGTGCCTTCCCCGGTCGGTCGAGGCTGCCTCCGGCCAGCACGTGAGCCACCAGGATGTCGGCCACCACGCCCCGCCGACGTCTGCGTTGGGCAGCAGGCGAGGAGGTGTCGAACCCCGCTGCACGCCGGGCAGCAGCGAACCGCGCGCACCGAATGGCGTCGGCCACCACCGACTTGGGTGCCCGCAACGGCAGCCCCTCGACGGGGATGCCGGCCGCTGCCTGGCGAGCTGTACCCTCCAGCAGGTGCACCACGTCCTCCAGGTCGTCGGTGCTCACCGGTGGCGGCGGATCGGTGGCAGTTCGGGCCAGCGCCTCGGCCAGGTTCAGCACGCGGTCTGGCCGCCTTCGGCGCCGGCGGCATCAAAGGAATTGGCCAGTGCCCCATCGACGTACACGTCGTATCGAAACGCAACCGGGGTGCACGCGGCTTGAACTGAGGCCTCGCTCACCAGGGTGCCCGTGCCCGACAGGGTTTCGAATCGCGCCAGTTCGGCTCGCTGCGAGAACGGTGCACCCTTGGCCGGTTGCTCGAAGACGTACACCGACACGCGGCTCTCTGCCGGAAGCCCCGCGTAGGCGATCTCGAAGGAGAGGTCGTTTCCGATGTAGGAAGATGATTCGAGTGTCAGCTTGGCGTCGGTCGATGCCTTCGGGTCGAACGGCCCAAATGCCAGCTGTGCTTCTTCGGCGGCGAGGACCGAGCGAACCTCAGCGACGTCGGCGGACCGCTCGGGCTCTGCGGCATCCACCTGCTCGAGCAGGGTGAACAGATCGGCGGTCAGCTGGCGGGCCTCGGACGAGTCCGTCGCCGGGTTGAGTATGTCGATGCCGGTGCCAAGCGCGTCGAGGGCTGCCACCTGGTCTCCAAGCGCCAGTTCGGTGGCTGCCAGCGTGAGGTACGCCTCGGGTGCGTTGCCGTTGATCGCCGTGGCCTGGCGGATGCGATGTGCCGCCGTGGCGTAATCACCGTCATGAAACTGGAAGATCCCGGACAGCATGAGGCCGTTGAAGTTTTGTTCCTGGTCGAGGCGCACTGCGGTCTCGGCATCGGACACCGCCTGTTTGGCCTCGGGGGTGGCGGTGTCGACGATGGCCAGGGTGGAGGCGAAGTCAGGATTGGAGATCTGGAACGACGCAAGCGCTCGACCGTTGAAGGCTGGGACGAAGTCGGAGTCGGCCTCAATGGCGCGGGTGTAGCCGTCGACCGCGGCAGCAAACTCGCCGAAGGCGAGATGGGTTGCCGCCTCCGCCGCAGCGTCGATGGACTCAGGAGCGGTGGTCGGAACGTCTTTGGCATGAATCCAGACGGCCCACCCGGCGACGTATACGGCCAGGAGCAGTCCGGGGATCAACACCGGGGGACGGGTTCGTCGATTGAGCACGAGTGTGAAACCGACCAGGAACAGCGCGGCCGCCAGGGTGGTCAGAACGGTTTCGAACTGCGAGGTGCGGATGTTGTACGCAACGCGGGTCTCCGCCAGCGCTTTGCGTTTCAGCACCTCTCGCTCGGAGTTCAGGGTGAACTCCCTGGTCAGTCGGTCGCGCTGTTTGGAATCGATACCCGCCCGGACGCCGTCCGCGGCCAGCACCTGGTCGGGCTCCTTGGACTCCTTGGGCTCGTTGGCGCCGACCGGTGTCCCCGGGTCGAACTTCGTCGACATCTCCAGGGCGTCCGCCTCTGCGTCGAGGTCGGTGGAGAGGCCCTCCAGTGCCTCTTTGTTGAGGTTGGCGGTCAGCGATCCGACGGCGGTGCGGGTGGTCTGGCGGGCAAAGTATGACTCCTGGTTTGCCGAGTCCATGTGCAACACGCCGATCCAAGCGCCCAGGACGCCGAGGACCGCCAACACCACCGCTACTCGGCGCTTGTAGGGGTCGCTTTCCTCGGGCAGTTCGTCGGTCACATCGACGCGTGTCTCAAGCTGGTCGTCTTCGCCGACAGCGACCACGTCCTCCGGTTCGGCGTTCAAGTGGCGAACCCCGTGGCCAATGCGCCGATCCAGGCGGTCCCGATGCAGACAACCCCGAACACAAGGCCCGAGCGGCGAAGTTGTTGGCTGACGGTGACCTCGGCAGCGGTCAGCGTCACGACGGCGATCAACAACAGGCCGACCCAGTAGGTGAGATTGCGGATGCGCACCCGGATCCGATCGGACTTGTCGGCCCACTTCTGGGGCTGGAGATCGCCGGAGGACCCCAACGAGGTGGTCTCGAGCACCCGGAGCTCGTGCACGCGCTCCTGAAGGTCGAACACCCGGGGGGTGGTTGGGGCGGCGGAGTGTGGATCGCTCAGGGTGAGGGATCCAAAGACTCCGGCATCGTTTGCTCGTGTCTCCGCTGCCTGCCGCCGTTGGTCGGCCTGCCGCGCTGCAAGGTCCGCCAGCTCGGGCTTGCCCGCTGTCCGAAGCTGTTCGGCGTCGTTGTCGAGCCCGTCGGCCACTGCATACTCCGCCAGGTAGCGGTCGTATTGGCGGGCGTGGCGGGCTGCCTCGATCGTGACGTCCACTTCGGCGTTGTCGAGATCGACCTGTTCGCCGACTGATTGCCGGTCGTTGAAGGAGGCGGATGAACCGATTTGGCCGCCTCGCCAGGTCAACACGCCGGCCGAGATCGTGGCGACTCCGATGAGGAGCGCGATCCACCGCTTCACGCTTGTTGGAGTCACAACCCGAGAGGCTAGAACCTGACGGCGCCCTACCTGGTTCTTCGACTGCTCAGGAGCGCTTCTTCTACTGCTGGGAGATCACCTGGTCGGCGAAGTCGGTGATGCCCGCCAGGCGTTCGTCCAGTTCCTCGGTGAACCCGCGGGTGTACACCCACGGCATGGTGAGCACAGACGTGACGCCGAGATCTTCCAATCGGGCGAATCCTTCGGCGTTGACGACGTCGGACACCGACACGACGTACTCAAACGGTTGGTCCTGGGTGCCGAAATGGGCCCGCCAGTGTTCGATGCGCTCGATGGACGTGGCCACCTCGGAGGAGGTCATCAGGTCGGAGATCCAGCCGTCGCCCAACCGGGCGGCCCGCTTGTAGGCGAACTCGGAGATACCGCCCACGTAGATGGGCACCGGTTCGGAGATGCGCGGGGTCATTTCGATCTCGGGCAGCCGGTAGTGCTCGCCCTCAAATGAGAACCACTCGGGTTCGGGGTCCCACAACCCTCGCATGATGGCGACCGCCTCGTCGGCACGCTTGCCGCGGGTTCGGAAGTCGGCGCCCATCAACTCGAACTCCTCCTCCATCCAGCCGACCCCCATGCCCAGCGCCACCCGGTTGCCGATGATCGACGTGATCGACGCCAATTGTTTGGCCACGCTGAGCGGGTGGCGCAGCGGGAGCACGTAGATGTTGGTGAAGAACCGCAGCCGCTCGGTGACCGCACCCATGGCGGCCATGGCCACGAACGGGTCGACGAACGGGCTTTGCGGGGGAAACCGGGGACTGCCGTCGGTGGTGTAGGGATACGGCGAGTTGATCTCCCGGGGATGCACCACGTGATCGGAGCAGGCAACCGCCCAGATGCCGGCGTCCTCGCAGGCCTTGGCCAACGGCAGGTATTGATCGGGATCGGTGAACGCGAGCGCAGCTGTGAACTTCATGGTCCTCCCGGGTTAGGAAGTGCGCACCCTACCCAAGCGGGCGGGCGCTGAAGTTTCGGCGGGTTGCCAACTTCGGGACTCGCCGGTGCCTGCAAGTTCAGGGGCGGCATGCGGGTGGTTGGGTCGACAAGGTCGAGTCGATGATCGATGCCCAGTCGACCTCCTCGGTGGAGCCGCCGGCGGCATGGATGGCGGCCCGGCGTTGGGCCAGTTCATGGGCAAGTTCCACCACCTCATCGCTCAGCACGGCCTTGGCCCGGTCGCGCACCCAACCCGCCAGCGCAGGGCTGGCGCCGTCGCTGCTGACCGCAACGGAGAGGGGTGAGGCCCGAGCCACCGCGGGCAGGATGAACGAGCAATGCTCGGGACGATCGGCGGCGTTGACCCACTGGCCCGCTGTGGTTGCCTCGGCACTGACCCGGCTGTCCACCTCGGGGACTCCGGTGGCGGTGATCACCAGGCGCATGCCGTCCAGGTCGGCGGTCCGATACGGGCGCCGACGATGCTCGACGACCAGCGAACGGTCGAAGGTTGACGCCACCTCGGGTGCCACGAGACGAACCCGGGCGCCGCCCCGGGCGAGTCCGGCAACCTTGCGGAGGCCGACCGGGCCGCCCCCCACGACCAGCACGTCGACACCGACCAGGTTGAGAAACACGGGGTAGTCGAACATGGAAGAACTGTAGTCGACAAAGTTGACCTGATTAGTCGACTTTGATCTACTGGCGTCCTCATGACGCTTCACACCCCTCCTTCAGACGACCCAACCGAGGTTCTCCGCTGGGCCGACGCTCGCTTCGGTTGCGGTTTGGTGGTGACCGCCAGCTTTGGCGACGCCACCCTGGTGCACCTCGTGGCCGGCGCCATCCCCGATGTCGACATCGTGTTGCTGGACACCGGCTACCTGTTTGCCGAGACCGAGTGGTTCGCCGACGATCTGCGTCGTCGCTTCAACCTGAACCTTCGAACCATCCACCCGTTGCCCGGCACGGACCGTGATGTCTGGCGTAACGACACCAACGCATGCTGTGCGGCCCGCAAAGTGGAGCCACTCAATCGAGCGCTTGCCGGCAAGTCGGCCTGGGTCACCGGCCTTCGACGCTCCGATTCGTCGGCGCGCGCGCACGTTCGGGTCGCCCACGAAGACCTGACGCGCGGCGTCGTCAAGATCAACCCGCTGGCCGCCTGGAACGATGACCACGTGCAGAGCTATCAGGCTCGGCACAACCTTCCGGCCCACCCACTGGCTGACCGTGGCTACCCCTCCATCGGATGCTGGCCATGCACCGCGCCGGTGGCCGACGGAGCTGACGATCGCTCGGGACGCTGGGCGGGTCAGGGCAAAACCGAATGTGGCCTGCATCTGGAGGTCCCGGGAACCCAACCTGCCCTGACCAGCGGAGGCCGGACATGACGACGGAGCACCTGAGCGTGGAACTCACCAAGGCCGAACTCACCAAGGCCGAACTCACCAAACGCGAAAGCGGATACCTCCGGGGCAAACTCGCTGCCGATGTGGAGGCGGGCGGTGACGCCTTCGCGGGCGACAGCCCCATGTTGTTGAAGTTTCATGGCATCTACCAGCAGGACGATCGAGACCTGCGCAAGGTCCGCACCCAGGCCCGGTTGGGTCCGGCGCATTCGTGCATGGTGCGGGCCTCGGTGCCCGGCGGGGTCATCTCGCCGCACGGGTGGGCCGCCCTCGATGCCCTGGCCGATGTCGGTGACGGCACGTTGCGCCTGACCACCCGGCAGGGGGTCCAGTACCACCTGGTGCCCAAGGGTGAACTTGTCGACCTGGTCAGCGAAGTGAACGCGGCCGGTCTGACCACGCTGGGAGCGTGCGGCGACGTCGTGCGCAACGTGATGGCCTGCCCACTGCCCGATCCGACACGAACTGCCGTGTTGCGTCCGCTGGTCGACGAGTTGGTGGCCCGCTTCAGGGCACGGACCCCCGCATATTGGGATCTGTTCGTCAACGGCGAGCGGGCGGTGTCGGCGACCGCCGCCCCCCGCCCAATCGCGCAGGAGGCCGCTTCGGGGAGCGATGGCGTAGCGGAGGTGGAACCGGTGTACGGGGAGGCCTACCTGCCCCGAAAGTTCAAGATCGGCCTGGCCTGGCCTGGCGACGACTGTGTCGACATCCACAGCCACGACATCGGCCTGGTGCCGACACTGAGCAACGGCACGTCCGGGGAACTCACCGGTTTCGTTGTCCTGGCGGGAGGTGGAATGGGGATGAGTCATGCCCGTCCCGATGACACCTACCCGGTGGTGGCCCGTCCGTTGGCGTGGGCTTCCCGGGCACAGGTGGTGGACCTGGTCGCCGCCGTGGTGGAGACCCAGCGGGTCCACGGCAATCGGCAGGACCGCAGCCGAGCGCGACTGAAGTACCTGTTGGAGGAGCGTGGGATCGGTTGGCTGCGCAGCCAGCTTGAGGACCGTCTTGGCGCCACGTTGGCGCCCCCGGTGAGGCTGCTCCCATGGCGCACTCACGCCCACCTTGGCTGGCACGACCCGTTGGGCCGACCGGAGGATGGCAGCTCCGAGCCGGCGTCGTCGGGCATCGTCGCAGTGCGGCTGAGCGCCAAGTCGTCACGATCCTCCGCAAGCCCAAGCGGCACTCTGGGGGTGCCGGTTCCATCGGGACGTCTCGACGTCGCCAAACGCCGGGCCATCACGGCGGTCGTTGAGGCGGGTCTGGTCACCGAACTTCGGGTGACACCCCGCCAGGACCTGCTGCTGTGTGGAGTGACCGAGCGAGACCGGGTTGAGACGCTGTTGCGCCAGAACGGTCTGCGAACGGCGAGTGAGCAGTCAGCAGTCCGCAATCTGGCCATTGCCTGCCCCGCCCTTCCTACCTGTGGCCAGGCGCTTGGGGAGTCCGAGCGTGTCCTGCCCGATCTGGTTGATGCGCTGGAGAAGGTGCTGGCCGACACCGGCAACACCGGGCTGCCGCTTCGGGTGAACATGACCGGATGCCCCAATGGATGTGCCCGGCCATACTCGGCCGAACTGGGGGTCGTGGGTCGCAGTAAGCGGACCTACGACGTGTACGTCGGAGGGGGCAGCGGCCGCTTGGCGGTGCTGCTGCGCGCTGACGTGGCCCTTGCCGACGTGCCCGAACTGGTTCGACCGGTGCTGGAGCGATTCGCCGTTTCGGCCGAGGATCAGGTGTCCTTTGGCGATTGGGCCGCTTCGGTCGGGGTGGTCGCAATGCAGCCCTGGCTGCCGGAACCTTCCGTCCATCGTCGATCCACGGCCCGAGCCAGGGTGAGCACGTGAGCGCGCTGAACCCTGGCCACGGTGTTACCGGCGCCGGCGCCGGCGCCGGTGCCGGGGACGCGGCCGGTATCGAGGGCGGGGCCGGATGCGGGCAGGCGGCCCCGGTGGGTCGGGTGGCGTTGGTGGGTGCCGGCCCCGGGGACCCCGGCCTGCTGACGCTGAGAGCGGCTCGGCTGCTGGCCGAGGCCGACGTGGTGGTGCACGACGCCCTGGTGGGAGCGGGGGTGATGGCGTTGATCCCGACGGGCACCGAACGCATCGACGTGGGCAAGCGCCCGGGACGCGCCACGCCACAGGAACTGATCTCGACCACGTTGGTTCACCTGGCCCGCCAGGGGCTGATGGTGGTCCGGTTGAAAGGAGGCGACCCGTTCGTGTTCGGCCGGGGCGGCGAGGAGGCGCTCGAGCTTCAGCGGGCGGGCATCGAGGTGGAGGTCGTACCCGGCATTTCGTCGTCGGTGGCGGCGCCGGCAGCGGCGGGCATACCCGTGACCCATCGTGGCGTGTCGCCGAGCTACACCGTGGTGACCGGTCATCGACGTCCCGGCGAGACGCCGGTGGACTGGCGGGCGATGGCCAAGGTCGGCGGCACCATCGCCATCCTGATGGGGGTGGCCAACCGAGCGGAGATCGCGGCCGAGCTTCAGGCCGGTGGGCTTGCCGGCGACACGCCGGTGGCGGCGGTTCACGCAGCGACCACCCTCCGGCAGGAGGTGGTGCGGTGCCGCCTGGATGAACTGGGGTGTGCGGCGGTGCGGTCGCCGGCGGTGATCGTGGTCGGTGCGGTGGCCGCCCTCGACATCATCGGAGCAGATGCCGTCGGGGTCACCCCTGGGCGTAGCGGTCACTCGGCCAACTGACCCGTCGAGGGTCCGCACGAACACTGGGATACGATCGCTGACCCGTGCATCAGGTTGGAGCGGATTTGTGGTTGGTCGAGGGCGCGAATGATCGGGCGGCTCTCCGAACGCCTTGATGGCGTTGCTGAGCGATCCCTGCCCTTTCTGGTGGGATTCCTGGTCCTGTTGCCGTTCGCGATCGCTGCGATTCGCATCCTCTCCTGGGACAGCGGAAGCCCCCTGGGTGATTGGGCGGCGCTGGACCTGGACGTGAGGTCCGGGCCGGCGTTCTTGGGGAGCTATTCGCAGTATGGATTCCGCCACCCGGGGCCACTCTTTATTTGGTGGATGAGTTGGCCACGCTTGATAGCGAGCGGTAGCGCGGCGTACCTCGTTGGTATGACGGCTCTGGCGGCTGTCGCCGCCTGCCTGGGAGTGTGGATCGCTTGGAGGGCCTGGGGGAGACGGGTTGGTTTCGCCGTCGCGATGAGTTTCGTTCTACTCGCCCCGCTGACTGGATGGAGCTACGTCACCTCCCCGTGGAATCCGATGGTGGGACTCCTGGGTCTGCCGCTGCTGGTTGTCGTCGCCGCCGCTGCGTGGGATCGAGATGTCGTGTCGTCGGTGGCCGCCGTGGCAGTGGCCTCATTTCTGATCCAAGCACACGTCGGCAACGTCGGGACCTGCATGGCGATTCTGACCGTGCTGGCTCTGGGCCAGTTGCGAACCGATGCTCGGTCTGACCTGCGGAAGGCCTGGGGTGCTGCTGCCGGCACTGCGCTGCTTCTGTGGCTGGTGCCGGGGGTTCAGCAACTCGTCTCAGGGCGTTCCGGCAACGTCTGGAAGATCATGCGGTTCAGTCGCAACGGCCCAATTCCGAAGACGGGGTTCGGCGATGCGATACAGGCCGGAATGCGAGCTTTTCGACCACGTCCGGCCTGGCTGGGTGCGACCAACGTCTACGAGGGTGTGGCGGATCATGGTCGTCCGTTGTGGCTCCTGGCCCCGCTTGGGGTCGGCATGGTGCTGTTGTGGGACCGCTACGCGGGGGGGACATCCACGGGGGAAGGCGGAGGGGCCCTCGGGGTCGAAGGGAACGGCCGTATCGGCGAACGGGTGGCGAGACGCCTGCTTGGAATCGCCATCGTCGGGTGGCTCGGCGCCGTGGTGATGCTGGGCCAGGGGCGGGGACCGGTTCGCGCGTACTACACGGTCCACCTCGAGAGCCTGGCGGCAGTGATCGTCGCTTCGTCCGTGTCGTACCTGGCACTCCGTGGCTTGAGGCTCTCGCGGGGTCGAGGCGGCGACTGGGCTGTCGGATTCCACCCGTGGAACCTCGGCAGGCTGGTCCCGGTCGTCGCCCTCGCCGGAGTTGTTGTTTTTGCGTCGATGAGGACCGGTTCGCTCGAACCACAAGGTGAAAGGTCCGACTCCTTTTCCCGGCCGGTCGAGGTCATCAAGGATTCCGCGGAGACTGCACTGGGCCCTCGAGGCCGGGTCGTCGTTTCGCAGTCGTCGCCCGGTGGGGTCTCGAACGAGGAGTTCTCGTTCGCCATGGGCTTTGTCGCTGCACTTAACCGATCGGGAGTGGACGTTTCGGTCGGGCTCGAGGTCGATCCGACGTCGGGTGACCCCACGATCCAGGGGTTGCAGTTGGCTGTGCCCGAATCGCTCTGGGTGGACGCTCCCGGATCGGGCGACCTCGCTGTCGTGCTCTTTTCAGGGGAGAAGCGCGAGGTCCCGAAGCAATGGCGCGTCGTTTCAAGCCTTCCCAACGGAACACTGGTGACCGTACGCACCGAGTGATCTCTCGGTTTCGGGTCCTACGGAACCACGAGACCCCACTGCGAGGTGAGCGTCATGGCTGCCAAACCAAGAGCCGAGACCGAGACGGCGGCCGCGTAGGCCCAACGACGATCCAGCCAGGCGCACAGCCCGATAATGAGAGGCGTGGTCACCATGCCGTAGCGCCCCAGCGAGTCGATGTTGTTGGCTGAGAGGGCCACCAACAGCGTGACGACACCGAAGGCCCGCAAGGAGGTTGGCATGGGCAGACGCCACATGCCGATCGCTCCGACCACCAGCACGACGACGAACAGCAGGTTCACTCCGTCGGACAGGTTGCCGCCAAGGATCTCGCCGGGTAGCTGAGCCACCGCCCGAACAGGGTCGAGAAAACCGCCGCGGATCTGACGTTGGACGGTGAGGGGGAGTCCCCAATCGCCGGAGGCGATGCCCACCCAGGCGAAGACTCCTGCCAGTCCGACTACCGGAGCAGCGACGGCCGACAGCATGGCTGCGCGGCTCCGTGATGTGCCGTTGGGCCATGCTCGCCAGAGTTCGATTACCACTGGGACAACCAGCAGAACGCCGGTCGGTCGAACCACCGAGGCCAAGAGCGAAAGTGCCGCCACCCACTCCCAGCGCTGGTCCAGCAGGGCCAGCAGGGTGGCGGCCACCAGCGTAAGCGCGAGGCCCTCGCTGTAGGGCAGGACCAAGGCCATTGCGGCTGGAAAGAGGCCGGTGAGGATCATCACCCGCAGCGCCAATGACTCATCGCCGGTGACCCGCTTCGTGAGCTCACCGGCGAGGGCTATGCCTGCGAGGGCGGTCAGCCAGGTGACTGCAAACAATGCGAGGAGCGAGCCGAAGATGTGCGAGAGCGGTTCAGCGGCAAGCGGGTAGCCCGGGAAAAACCTGTAGCTTTCGGGAGCGATGTGCCCCCACCCCAGGGTGAGCATTCGCTCGTACCAGAGTGCATCCCAAGCTCTCCAACGCAGGTCCGGCCCGAGGGGTATCGCGGATGGAACGAGTTTGGCCAGGCTGGGCGAAACCATGACGCTGGTGAGCACGATCAGGCGCCCGCCCGCCCATGCGCCAACAACGGTCAACCACCAACGGCCGGGAACGTGGGCTCGCCGACCGCTGACCTGAGTCCCCGACGTTTCGGGAGCGCCCGCAGTTGGTTGCTGGTCGGGTCCACTCATGGATCGAGACGCACCAGGCTCATGTTTTCGAAGGCGTCCTGGCCGGTGCTGGACAACAGGGTTTCGGTGCGATGACCTTCGGACAAGGCCGCCAAGAACGCAGGACACGCCTCGCGGTGGGTGTCGTAGGTGTCGGAGTATCCCAGCACCACCGGACGACCGTCGGCGAGTGTCCAGACGTTGTCCGCCACCTCGGCGGGATCGGCGGCCTTCACCCGTTGGGCGTAGTCCACCCAGTCGATGAACCTCGGGTCGGAGTCGAGGTCGGGGTAGGACACCAGCTGTTGGCCATCGGGCAGTTCGCGTCCCAACGCCACCGACAACTGGTCCGGGCAGGTCACCACCAACGCGTCGGGGGCCTTGGCTTCGATGACCTGGGCCGCCGTGCCGGAGATGGAGCGGGGTACGTTGATCGACAGGGCGATACCGGCGAGCGAGCCCGCCAGCACGACGGCACCCAGCACTCCTCGAAGTCGGGGCGGGCAGGCGGCCAAGCCCCAGCCGATGAGCACGACGACCAGCGGGTAGATCACTGCGGCGTAGCGGCTGACGAACGTGGCGCCGCTCGCCATGGCAGCGGTGGCGCCGATCAGCAGGGTGCCGAGTGCCAGCGCCAAGGCCCACATGGCCTGCCGCCGCGCTGGTGCTGCCAGGACCAGCCCCCACCGGTCGTCACCGCGGGTACGCCCGACGAGGGCCACCACGATGAGGAAGACGAGCACGTAGGTCATCAGCTGGGGCTCGGCCGACGGTTGACCCGCAAAGTCGATCAAGGTGATGACCACTGCGGTGGTAGGTCGTTCCACCGCACCCCACGGCGTGCCGGTGCGCTCGGCCTGGAACAGCAGGGTGGGCACCCACGGAAGAAAGCTCAGGCCGGCCAACCCGAGGGCACCTCCGGTGAGGAGCAGTTCCCGGTTGGCGTTGGGTAGGGCCCGGTTCAGCCACCGACGCAACACGGTCGCAGCACCAACGGCGGCCAGCAACCACATCGCCCAGTAGTGGGTCCACAGCAAGACGCTCGCAATCACGGCGAGGGCGGCGGCGTCCGGCCATCGTGGTTCCGACCAGAGCCGACCGAGGAACCACCAACCGGCCAACACCAGCACCATGACCAGCACGTACATGCGTGTCTCGGTGCTGTAGCGGACTCCGTAGGGCAGGATCGCCCACACGGCCACGGCCCACAGCGCTGCCCGGGTTCCGCCCGCCCGGCGCGCCACCAGCCAGGTCAGGGGAAAACCGGCCAACGAGATGATGATCGAGAGGGCACGCACCGCGAAGGTGGAGGTGCCCATCGTGCCGGTCCAAACGTGCAACAGGGCGTAGTACAGGGGCGGGTGGCCATCCTGTTTGAGGTAGGCCTGCAGCTCGCCGAAGGGAACCCGGGCGATGTTGACCGAGAGGGCCTCGTCCAACCACAGCGGGCCACGCGGCCAGAAGCGCAGCGCAAGGCCGAGGATGATCGCGGCGCCGGCGACGGCCGGCTCCCAACGAGACAGCTCGGTCACGGGGCTGTGCTTGTTGGTGGACGGTTCGCCCGATGTCCGGACGTCGGCGCTGGCTTCGTTCATGGTCGCAGGTCCTCCGTGAGGTCTTCGTCACGGCCCGAGGCGGCCAGGCCGGTCCAGGAGCGCACCGACTTCGCCAGGCGCAGGCCTTTCAGGGCGGTGCGCCTGGGCGCGCTGTGGGTCCAAGGGGTGATCAGGCCGTCCGGGACTCGCAGGTCGACCATCGACCGTTCCAGCTCGTGCCAGCGGCGGGCCTTTTCGAAAGCGGTGGCCGCCGCGGCGCCAGGATCGCTCGGCGCAGCCTGCGGGAGCCCTTCGAAGAGTCCGCCCGGGCGATAGTGCTCGGGGTAGAAGTTCTCAAAGTCGTAACGGGGTGCCCGATAGTCGCGGCTCCACTCCCAGGGAAATTGGGGCCAGCACAGGGTGTGATGCGGTTCGGCGTCGTGATAATCCGCGGGATGCACATGTCGGCCCCAGTTCAGCGGGAGGGACCATTCGTCCACCTGCCAGCCCATCGGGCTTCCGGCCTCGGCCGTGGCCGCGGACAACCGGCCCCATGCGTCGAACGCCTCAATCCAGTGATCGCGAACCATCATCTGTGGCAGGTGCGAGCCATACCCCAGGTGGGGGCAATCCCACTGGGCCAGCGCCAACCAGGTGTTCAGCTGGGTGCCGTCGTAACTGGTGTTGAGGCGGCGCCAACGGGCCAGGTCGTGGCTGACGTAGTTGCGGAGCCTGCCCGATCGCTGCCAGAAGTCGGGTGGGATGGCACCCAGCGGGCGGTAGTCGTCGTCGGAGAGCAGAAACTTCTCGGCCACCGGACCGCGGCGGATGGCCAGGTCGCGGAGCATGGTGTTGCGGCCGCCATGGTCGGCCGCCTTCGCGCTCCGACGTTCCGCCACCGAGAGCAACTCGGACTCGATCAGATCGGTGACCCCGCTGAGCCCGGTGGCGGTGGGCGTGATGACGAGCACGTCCAACGCTTCGCTCACTGCGTGACGAAGCGCTTCAACCGTGACCGCCAGCACGTCGGGCCGGTTCGAGAGATAGATGACCTGCACGTCAGGACGGCTTTTCGGAGGTTGGAGTCATCGAGGTCGTGCCGAGAAACGCGTACAAACCAACCTCGCTTGTGAATGAGAGGGAATGGAGGTGAACCAGCCGGGTGGGGACGGCGATGTTACCGGGTGAGGAGGTCGGCCAGTTCGTCGCGGGCATCCTCCCAGGTTGGCAGCGTGAGCGCTGCCGCGCGGGCCTCCTCCCGTCGTCGAGCCAGATAGTGAGGATCGTCGAGATGGCGAACCAGCGCCTCCGCCCAGGTGGCGGGGTCGTCGCCGGGCAATCGGAGGGGGGCGTCATCGCCCACCTCCGCCAGTGCTCCGCCGTTGGTGGTGACCACGGGGGTGCCGAGCGCCAGAGCTTCAAGCACCGGCAGGCCAAAGCCCTCCGTGTGGCTGGGCATGGCTGCCACAGTGGCCAGTCGCAGCATGTTTCGCATGGCGGGATCGTCGGAGTGGGCAAACCAGAACAGTTGCCGATTGAGCAATGGGTGGGT
This sequence comes from Candidatus Microthrix parvicella Bio17-1, assembly GCF_000299415.1. NCBI lineage: Bacteria > Bacillati > Actinomycetota > Acidimicrobiia > Acidimicrobiales > Microthrixaceae > Candidatus Neomicrothrix > Candidatus Neomicrothrix parvicella. The sequence continues at coordinate 8,098 of NZ_AMPG01000011.1, read as the reverse complement.
CTCGATGCGTTTGACGAGTGTGCCGGTGTTCCACCCGATCCGACCCACCAACACCAGACCCAACCCGGGGGAGCGCGTTGACCAGCGGTCGAAGGCGTCCAACAGCAGGGCATGGTTCTTGCGGGGTTCCAGGGTGGCGACGCAGATCACGTAGCCGTCCAACGGCAGCCCCTCCAGCTCGGGTGGGAGGCGCGATGGTGAGGCTGCCGCGGGGGAGGCCGCCCCTGGGGACGCCACCTCTACGGCTTGCCATTCGCCGCTGAGGTGCACCACGCCTGCCACCTCAGGGTCGGTCACGCCCAGCGAACGACGACGGTCGAGGGCGCGTCGGAGCGTCCAGTCCGAATTCCCCACGATGAGCTGGTCCGAGCGCAGATGCGCGTCGGCCCATGGCGGAAACAGCGCCCGGGTGCCCCGGTCGGACCAATCCGGGTGTTCAATCGGGAACAGGTCGTGAAACAGGGTGGCCGTGCGGACGCCGCGGTCGATGAGGTCGGGGAGCAGATCGGTGCGAATCAGCGGGTTGTGCCAGGCGGCGTCAAGGTCCAGAAAGGTGCCGGAATCGATCTGTGTCGAACGGTCACGATGCTCGGCGTAGGGGTGCTCGCCCTGACGTTTGGCCTGAGCGGCCGCGTTGAGTCGTCGAATGGCAGGATGGTCCGCCGCCCGTCTGGCCGCCGGCCGCACCCGCTGCGGCAGCCGGTCGACCCTGCGCGTGGGCGGCGGGGCCGCAGCGGCAAATCGCTCCTGTTCGGCGGCGTTGAGCTGTAGGAAGGCGCCGCACGGTTCGCACCAGCGAACAAGGCGTAGTTCGAGGCGCTCGTCGCCTGCGGCCAGTGGGGCAAGCAGGTTTTTGGCGGCCCGCTGCACTCCGGTGGTGCCGGTTCCCTGCACGGTGTTGGTGACGTCGGCCCACACGATGGGCCTCATCGTTGGGCCTCAGCCGCGCGGTCGGCAGTGGGAGCGCCTGGCCCGGTGCTCGCTGTCCGGGCCAGAGCGAGCGCCACTTCGGCGGCGCGTCGGCCAAGGAGCCCCCAGTCCAAGTGCGATTCGGCGTAGGCGCGTGCCGCTCGAGCGCGTTGGGTGACCCGTGGATCAACCGCGATGGCGTCGAGCGCCTCACCCAGCCCATCGGTTGGTGCCAGCAGGACGAAACGGCGGGGATCCTCGATGCCGCGGGCCCCCACAGTGGAGGAGATCACCGGGACCCCGGCGGCGAAGTAGTCGACGAGTTTCAGGTTCGAGCCCGATCCTTCGTCGATCGGGTTGAGCGCCACGTCCGCCCCCGCCAGAAATTCGGCCAGTTGGTCGTCATCGACGCGCCCCAGGGTGGCAACGTGCCTGGGTAGCCGCCCACTGAGCATGTCGGAATGACGGCCGATCAGGGCCACCGCCAGATCGTCTCGATGCCTGACAGCGTCGATGATGTGCCGGGCGGCGGCCACGTTGGGGGGGTGGCCCGACCCGACGAAGACCGCCAGCCGCTTTCGGTCTCCCAGACCCAGTTTGGCGAGCAGGCGGATGCGGTTGGCCTCCCGTTCCGCACCCTCGGCGAAAGGGGTCCCCGCGACCGTTGCGCCATTCTCAATCAGCGTGAGCCGGTCGGGCTCCACGCCATCGAGGCTGACAAACAGCTCGGCATCCTCCGAGGTGGTCGTCAGGATCTCCGAGGCAAGGGCCACGGCCACCCGTTCGGTCTCGGCGGCGGCACGTGCGAGCCACCGGCCTCCTCGGGTAGCGCCCAACAGGGCGCCCTTGAGCGTGGATTCGTGGTTGTGGGCGTCATAGATCACCGGTAGTCCCTCGGGAGCGAGGGCTGACAACGCAGTGGCCAGATAGGGCTGTACCAGCACCGCCAGGGATGCGTTGGGGAGGTCGCGGCCTGCGGCCTCGGCAAATGCCGGCGTGGCGGACCACAGCAGTGAGGCGGCAACGTCGGTGATGGCGTGGGTCGTGGACACCAGTCGCATGCGATGTTCCGCAGCGCTCTGGCGAGGGGAGATCAGCACCGTCTCCTCGTCCATCCCGGGCGTCACCCGTCGAGTCCCGGCGAGGTCCGGGTCGGTGGTCAGCGACAGCACCTTCACCCGGGCGCCGGCCTCCGCCACGCCGGACAACAGGTGGAATGCCCGCAGTTCCCCTCCTTGACGGTGGGGCCACACCGGGTAGGAGCTGAGGGCCACGACCAACGGTTGGCTCCGGTCCCGGCGTCCTGGCGGCTGCGGGGGGTCGAGGAGGGCGCGCACTGCGGTTTCCCAGCTCAGCTTTGCTGCGCCGTGTCGCGCCGACTCGCCCAGGGATCGGGCCGCGCCGTCGGTGGCGGCGACCACATCGAGTGCCTCGGCCAGGTCCTTTGCCGTAGGCGGTACGACGACGCCGTTGGGCGGCTTGGTCAACGATCCGGTCCCCATTGCTGTACCCGAAGATGATGTGGTCAACAGTTCCAGCGCGCCCCCGGCGTCGCTGGTTGCCACCAACCCCCGACCTGCGGTGAGCGCCTCCAACGCCACCAGGCCGTAGTCCTCGCGGTCGGCGGTAAAGCACACCACATCGGCCCAGCGGTAGGCGTCGACCAGTTCCTCGTCGGTCGCGGCTCCGGTCAGCTCGCAGCGGTCGTCGCCGTCGCACAGCTCGGAAAGTCGGTCGGCGTCCGGGCCTGAGCCCACCACCCGCAACTGCGCGGGCCGCTTCATGGCCCGTATGGCTCCGATGGTTAGATCGTGTCGTTTGGCCTGCTCCAGGCGGCCGACGCTGAGCACCTTCAACGGATCGGACGTTCGTCGCTCGGGCAGGGCGACCGTGCTGAGCGTTTTCGCCCACCGGGTGTCCAGCGGGGGGTGAACCACCTGCGGCGTCACCCCGGCTGGAAACCAGTTCGGGCGCTGGGCCACAGCTTCTGAGATGGCGGCGTGTGAGCGAACCCTCGTGGCTGCGAGCAGCCCGTGATCGAGACGTTGCACCAGCATCCGTGCCAACGGTGATGGGATTGCCAGGTCGGGGTGTTCGGCCCCGAGTCGTTCGGCGGCGCGCCCGATGAGGTTGGTGGCCTCGTCGATGATCGGTCCTGCGGCCGCACCGTTGCTCAACCGTCCGGGCAGTTCAAGCGCCGCCTGCAGGTCCGGGTCCAGGGGTCTGGGGAGCCGGTCCGGTAGCCCGGCCGGATAGCGGTCGTACAGCCCACGGAGCGGGTGCAGCATCCAGACCCGATGGTTGGGATGATCGATCGCCCACGCCGGGTACTTGCCGGTGACGACCTGATCGAAGTGTGAGAGATCCCATTCGGCAAAGGCTGCATAACCCTTCAACAATTGGGTGAGCGTTCGCTCCCTGATCGGCGCCTTCAAAAGTTCGACGGACACCCCCTGTCGGCGAAGTTCTGCCGTCAAGCCGTTCCAGAGTCGCTCGGCCCCTCCCTCGCGAAATGGAACAGGGCTGGGGGCCACCAAGGCAATCTTGCTCATGAACGAGGCCATTCGTCTGGCTTCAATTGATTGAACATGGTGGACAATTGAGTGGTGGGGGACTTACACTGATCGACGGGTGATTGACCGGCGGGTCGGGCGTCAGCCGAGAGTGACCGAGGAGCGATGCGTGCTGATTGAAGATGGGATATCTCTTTCGGTGCCGTGGCAAATCCAACGCACTCCCGTACCGTGTGGTCCAAGTAGGCCTCAATGGAGCCTGCCTGGTGTCGTGCCTCGATTCGTGCCGCCGCTCGACGAAGTCCTCGAAGGGCGCCAGCCCACCCGGACTTCCCGGTGGTGGCTTGATGACGGAAGCGTTTCAGTGCATTCATGCAGTCTGAATCCTACGGGCCACAGCCTTCCCAATCGACCACTCCGGTCGTCCCGGGCACCTCACCCACTCCAAAACACATCACAACAACAATTCAGGGGAGTTCAACCATGACTCAGGCAACCGAGGCGCCCACCACCGGACGTGCAGCAAACCGGGTACGCAAGCGCCAGGAGTACATCGACACCGCCATCCGCATCGTCTTGAACGGGGGGTTGGAAGCGCTCACCATGCAGGCGCTGGCCCGTGAGATGGGCGCAGCGGTTGGCACGGCGTATACGTACTTCGCGTCCAAGTCGGCCCTGGTGGCCGAGTTGCAGGTTTTGGCCATCGGTCGTTTGACCACCACCTTCAACGATGCCGCCCCCCGCTGGCAGGCCGAGATGGGCCGTCTCGACGCCAAGGGAAAGGCCGAGGCTGGACTGACGCTGCTGGTTGAATTTGCCGTTCGGGTGCCCAAGGCACTTCGGGACGACTTCTTTCTCCAGCAGTTGTTGCTGACCGATGGCGGTCGTTCGATCATGGCTGAGGATCAGGCCACCGTGTTGGAGGCCGCCGACTCGTGGATGAAGATCATCGATGAGCGGCTCAGTGAGGCTGTCGACGCCGGCGTGCTCGACAAGGCCAACAAGGCGCAGCGGGCCTCGAAGTTTGCTGCCACGTTGAACGGTGCATCCTTGTTCAACAACCTGCCCGAGGGCACGGTCAAGGATCTCGACGGGTTTACCCGCTCGCTGATGGTCGACCTTCTCTCGGCGTGGGGTGGCGACGCCAAGCGGCTCACCCGCAGTGCTGCCAAGGCGGCGGCAGCGGCCGATAAATCCAAGTTGGCGGCCCCGGCGCTGGCCTAACTCGGCGCCGTCAATCGGGCGGTGGCACGCCCGAGGGCGGGTTTCGCCTCCAGAAGACAGCACAGGGGGCCCGGCTTTTGTGAGCGGGTCCCCTTGTTGTCCCGGCCGGTACTTTGCCCATGCGAGTCGCTCCCCGTTAGAGTTGTCCGCTGTTCTGCGTGCCGTTGCGTGCTCGGTCCCTTTGGGCCGACTGCTCCTTGATCGGTGCGTCCCGTGAGGGGCGGACTGCCGTAGCCCACCCGCTCCCGAACTGCCGCCTCGTGCGAACAGTCGCCCCCATCTCCATCGACCCAGAAACCCAGAAGAGGTCCTCAGTGCCCACCATTCAACAGTTGGTCCGAAATGGCCGTACCTCCAAGCGCAACAAGAACTCCACTCCTGCGCTGAAGGGCGCACCACAGCGCCGCGGCGTCTGCACCCGCGTGTACACGGTCACCCCGAAGAAGCCGAACTCCGCCCTGCGTAAGGTGGCTCGCGTCCGCTTGTCGTCCGGCATGGAGGTCACCGCCTACATCCCGGGTGAGGGTCACAACCTTCAGGAGCACAGCATCGTTCTGGTGCGAGGTGGACGGGTCCGCGACCTGCCCGGCGTTCGCTACAAGATCATCCGAGGCACCCTGGACACCGCCGGCGTGCGCGATCGCCGCCAGGCCCGAAGCCGCTACGGCGCCAAGAAGGAGAGCTGAGATGCCTCGCAAGGGTCCGGCCACTCGCCGCGAACTGTCCCCAGATCCAATTTACGATTCGGTGCTCGTCACCCAGTTCGTCAACAAGGTGCTTCGCCAGGGCAAGCGTTCCTTGGCCGAGCGGGTCGTGTACGACGCACTCACCTTGATCGAGGAGCGCACCGGCGCCGAGCCCATCGCAACGCTGAAGCGGGCGATTGAAAACGTAAAGCCGGCGCTCGAGGTTCGCAGCCGCCGTGTCGGTGGTGCCACCTATCAGGTGCCGGTCGAGGTCAGCCCCCGTCGGTCAAACACGTTGGCCATTCGTTGGCTGGTGGGTTACGCCCGTCAGCGACGTGAGCGCTCGATGGCCGATCGCCTGGCCAATGAACTGCTGGATGCATCCAACGGCATCGGGGCGTCGGTGAAGCGCCGCGACGACCTGCACAAGATGGCCGAGTCCAACAAGGCCTTCGCCCACTACCGCTGGTAGGCCCTTTCCGGCCGGTTACAGCAACCACTTCGTCGGCGGCTCGGGCACCTGCCCGGGCCTCGCCGTCTCTCCCCGCTCCCTACCTTCCCCACACGTCGACGCACGAACCGAGTGAGATCATGTCGAACCTTCCCCTCGAACGAACCCGCAACATCGGCATCATGGCCCACATCGATGCCGGCAAGACCACCACAACCGAGCGGATCCTCTTCTACACCGGCAAGAGCTACAAGATCGGTGAAGTGCACGACGGCGCCGCCACGATGGACTGGATGGTCCAGGAGCAGGAGCGCGGCATCACCATCACGTCGGCGGCCACGACGGCGCACTGGACCGACACGGTCAACGGCGTTGAGCATCGGGTGCAGATCATCGATACTCCTGGCCACGTCGACTTCACCGTCGAGGTGGAGCGTTCGTTGCGAGTGCTCGACGGCGCGGTCGCAGTGTTCGACGGGGTCGCCGGGGTGGAGCCCCAGACCGAGACCGTGTGGCGCCAGGCCGACAAGTACCACGTGCCGCGCATGTGCTTCATCAACAAGATGGACCGCACCGGCGCTGACTTCTTCGGCGCGTTGGCATCAATCAAGGATCGCCTCAACGCCAAGGTGGCCGTCATCCAGCTGCCCATCGGTGCGGAGGCCGAGTACGCGGGCATCGTCGACCTGGTCACCATGAAGGCCTGGGTCTGGGACGGCGAAGAACTTGGGGCCGCCTGGACGGTGACCGACATTCCCGAGAACCTCGTCGAGCAAGCCGACGAGTACCGCCAGGAACTGATCGACGTCTTGTCGGAATCCGACGAGACGGTGATGGAGAAGTTCATCAACGAGGAGGAGCTGACCCCCGAGGAGATTCGCTCCGCCCTTCGCTATGCCACCCTGCATCACGGGGTCGTGCCCGTGCTCAACGGCACTGCCTTCAAGAACAAGGGTGTGCAGCCGCTGCTCGACGCGGTGTGCTTCTACATGCCAAGCCCGCTGGACCTGCCCCCGGTGGACGGCACCGACCGCAAGGGCGAGCCCACCAGCCGCGCCCCGAAAGAGGACGAGCCCTTCAGCGCACTGGCGTTCAAGATCATGACCGCCGATCACGTCGGCAAGCTGACCTACTTCCGGGTGTACTCCGGCAAGCTCACCAAGGGCGACCAGGTGCTGAACACGCGCAGTGGCAACAAGGAACGCATGGGTCGCCTCCTTGAGATGCACGCCAAGGAGCAGATCGAGCAGGATTGGGTGGGCGCAGGCGACATCGTGGCCGCCATCGGTTTGAAGGACACCCGCACCGGCGACTCGCTGTGCGACCCGTCAGCGTTCATCCAACTCGAGTCACTCGAGTTCCCCGACCCGGTGATTCACGTCGCCGTGGAGCCCAAGACCAAGGCCGACCAGGACAAGATGTCCAAGGCGCTGGTCTCGCTGGCGGAAGAGGATCCCACCTTCCAGGTGCGCACTGACGAGGAGACGGCCGAGACGATCATCGCCGGAATGGGCGAACTGCACCTTGAGGTCATCGTCGACCGCATGCTCCGTGAGTTCCACGTGGACGCCACGGTGGGCAAGCCGCAGGTGGCCTACCGGGAGACGTTGACCCAGGAGGTCATCAAGCACACCTACCTGCACAAGAAGCAGACCGGTGGCTCTGGCCAGTACGCCAAGATCGTCATCAACGTGATCCCCACGGGTCCCGGCGGCGGTTTCAGTTTCGACGACAACATCACGGGCGGGCGCATCCCCAAGGAGTACATCCCGTCGGTCGGTCACGGCGTGCAAGAGGCCCTGACGTCCGGTGTGCTTGCAGGGTTCCCCATGGTCGACGTCAAGGTCGAGTTGACCGACGGCGACTATCACGACGTTGACTCCTCCGAGATGGCGTTCAAGATTGCGGGCACGATGGCGTTCAAGGAGGCAGCGCGCAAGGCCAAGCCGACGCTGCTCGAGCCGATCATGGATGTCGAGGTGGTCACACCCGACGATTACATGGGCGATGTCATCGGCGACCTCAACAGCCGTCGCGGCAAGGTCGGCAAGATGGAACAGCGCGGCGCCAATCAGGTGATTGATGCCCAGGTGCCGCTGTCGGAGATGTTTGGATACTCCACCGACCTTCGGTCGAAGACCCAGGGGCGAGCCAACTACACCATGCATTTCGCCAGCTATCAGCCCACCCCGAAGACCGTGCAGGACGAGATCGTCGCTCGTGTCACCGGGCGCTGAGCCCACCCACAATCACCCCACCCACAATCACCCCCACCACAATCACCCCCACCACAATCACCCCCACCACAATCACCC
>NZ_AMPG01000010.1 GCF_000299415.1 Candidatus Microthrix parvicella Bio17-1 | reverse complement strand
TGGTGAGCCCCGCGTTTCTCGGACAGTGATCTGTGGCAGCCCTTACGCTGCCCGTGTCTCGTCGCGATAGCTGTCATGCACTTCAACCGGTGTCCGGTAACCGATCCCCGAATGAAGCCTGGAACGATTATACCAAATCTCGATCCAATGCGCAATACCCGAAACAGCCTTTCTTCGTGTCGGGAACACTGTCCGATAAACGAACTCGTTCTTCAACGAAGCAAAAAACGATTCCGCCATAGCATTATCCCAACACACCCCGGTCTTACCCATCGACCCAACCATGTCATTTGACGCAAGGAACGCTTTGAACTCCTCAGAGGTGTACTGCGCCCCATGATCCGAATGAAAGATGGCATTCGACTGAATGCCACCAGCGTCGATCGCGGCCTGCAACGCGTCGATCACCAGACCGGTGCGCATATGGTCGGCCATCGCGAACCCGACCACCATCTTCGAGAAACAATCGATCACCGTCGCCAAGTACACCCACCCTTCCCACGTGCGGATATAGGTGATATCACCGACCAGCTTCACGCCCGGCTCCGCGGCGGTGAAGTCCCGGTCGACCAAGTCCGCCGTGCTCGGCGTGCCGTCAGGGTCGGTCGTTCGCCTGTATGGCCTGGGCTGACAGGCAACCATGTCACCCTCGACCATCACCCGACGGACCAGTTCAAGGCCGGCAGCGATCTTCTTGCGGCCCAGCTCGGCATGGACCCGACGGTGCCCGTAGGTGCCATCGGATGCATCGAAGACCTTGCGGACATCGACCGCCAGTTCCTCGCGTCGTTCCGCGGTTGCTGACAGCGGACGTTTCCGCCAGTCGTAGTAGCCGGACTTCGACACGCCCGCCCATAAACACATCTTGGTGACCGGGTAGTTCGCCTGCCCCCCGTCGATGAACTCGTACTTCGAGATCACCGATACTCCTGGGCGAAGAAGGACGCCGCTTTTCCCAAGAACTCGTTTTTCATTCGGAGTTCCCGGTTCTCGGCTTGGAGTTCGCAGAATTGGATACGTTCGGCTGGGGTCAAAGGGTCCTCCTCGATCGGGTGGGCATCACGGTACTTGTTGACCCACACACCGAGTGTGCCCGGGTTGATGTCCAACTCGTTGGCGACCGTGGCGATCGGCCGGGAACCGTCGATCACCATTTTCACGGCCTCGGCCTTGAAAGTGTCAGAGTATTTTGTTCGTTTGCGTACCATATTGGATTCCTTTGTGTCAGTGGATGTTATCAATCACCCACTGTCCGAAATCCTCGGGGCACCCCAGTGATCGCTGTCCTCGGAGAATGGCTCCGAGAACGCAACGGGCAACCCGACGATCCGTTGTTCCCCAGCGGACGTCGGACCCACCTCAGCCGAGACTCCATTGCCCACCTCGTCACCAAACACACCGCAACAGCCGCCGCCAGGCATCCATCCCTAACCACCAAAAATGTGACTCCGCACACCCTCCGGCACACCTGTGCCATGGCCCTCCTCCAAGCCGGCGTCGACATCACCGTCATCGCGCTCTGGCTCGGCCACGAAACAATCGAGACCACCCAGATCTACATGCACGCCGACATGGGCACCAAAGAAACCGCCCTCAACCGGACCACACCACCCAACACCAGCCCCGGCCGCTACCAGCCCGACACCGGCACCCTCGCCTTCCTCAAGAACCTGTGATTATGCCGAACACAACACCGCCGATCCCGCTCCCACCAACACATCCGCACCCCCATTCGGCATAATCACGGATTCGGCATAATGCGGTCGCCACAACCGTTGGAAGCAGAAGGGCTTCAGCGTCCGCCGGGACGCCGGCGGTGGCTGGCAGACCACCCGACCCGACGGCTCACAACTGGAGTAAGTTCAGAGTGCGTCAACCCGCCGCGTTCAGCTTGGACAACAACTCGGCCGCATCGGCGCTGGAAGCCACCATCTCACCAAGGATCGCCTCGGTGCCGCGGGTGGGCTCCATCATGGGAACGCGTGACAACGACGACGACCCGGTGTCGAAAACAATCGAGTCCCAGTTGGCCGTGACCACCTGATCGGTGAAGCGGGCCAGCACGGTGCCGCGAAACCAGGCCCGGGTGTCGGTCGGCGGCGAGTGGATGGCCGACACCACCTCGGCCTCGCTCACCAGCGTGCGAAGCCCGGCCCGCAGCGCCAGGCACCGATCGCGTCGCAAGTCGTGATACTGCAGGTCGAGCGCACGCAACTTGGCCGAGCCCGGCGCCAGGCCATGGCGTTCGGCGAACCCGCCGAGCAGGCGTCCCTTGGCCACCCAGTCGACCCGGTCGGCCGCCCGCTCCCGATCGTTTTCCAGGTCGTCGAGGACCAGTTCCCATTCCCCAAGCACCTCGGTCACCGCATCCACACCACCCACCACCGACGTGTCGTGCTCGGCCGCCCAGGCCCGGGCCAGCGCGCACAGCTCCCGCTGGGTTTCCAACGCGGTGATCGTGCGCCCATCGAGGGTTTGGTAGGTCTCGGCCAGGCTCAGGTCCCAGCTGATGCGCCGCAAGGTGGACACCGGGGTCATGGGGCGCAGCTCCGGCATCGGCCAGTCGTCCTCGATCATGGCCAGCACGATCGCGGTGGTGGCCAGCTTCATCCAGGTGGCCCACTCCGACATGTTGGCGTCGCCGATGATCACGTGCAGGCGGCGATACCGCTGCGGATCGGCGTGCGGTTCATCCCTGGTGTTGATGATCGGCCGCTTCAGCGTGGTCTCCAGGCCCACCTCCTCCTCAAAAAAGTCCGCCCGTTGGCTGAGCTGATAGGTCACGTCATGACGCCCGGGAAGCTCACAACCCACCTTGCCCGCCCCGCAGAACACCTGACGGGTCACCAAATGCGGTGTGGCCCGGGCGACGATGCGATTGAAGGGCACCGCACGATCCATCACGTAGTTCTCGTGGGTGCCGTAGCTGTTGGCTTTGCCGTCGGAGTTGTTCTTGTGAACGATCACCTGTTGATCATCGCCAAGGGTGCGATTGGCGGCGGTCATCGCCAGACGCAACACCTCCTCCCCGGCCCGATCCCACACCACGCCATCGCGGGCCGAGGCCACCTCGGGCGAGGAGTACTCGGGATGGGCGTGATCGACGTAGAAGCGCGCCCCGTTGGTGAGCACCGCGTTCACGAGGTGGGTTTCCACATCGGGAGGCTGCACGTACTGCTCCAGCACCCCGCGAGCGTCGTTGGCCGGCATCTCGTCGCCGAAGTCCCAACCGATGCGCGGTCCGGCTCCCGCCTGCGCCACCTCGCTGACATAGGAGTTCACCAGCAGGCTGGACGCGGCGATGGGGTTCTGTTCGGGCGCGTTGCGGACAAAGATGCCGTATTCGGTCTCGATGCCCAGCACCTTGTGGATGGCCATGTCAGCGGACCGTCACGTCACAGGTACTGACCGGTTTGCACCCGCTCGATGGCTCGGCCGCCCTCAGGCTCGTCCTCCGAGGTGTGACTCACCAAGGTGCGCACATACACGATGCGCTCGCCTTTTTTACCCGAGATCTTGGCCCAGTCATCCGGGTTCGTCGTGTTGGGCAGGTCCTCGTGCTCCCGGAACTCCTGACGGACCGAGGCCACCAGGTCGGAGGCCACCACGCCCCGGGCCCCACCGGCCAACTCCCTTTTGATCGCCAGCTTCTTTGAGCGGCGCACGATGTTCTCGATCATTGCCCCTGACGAGAAGTCGCGGAAGTACATCGTCTCGCGATCACCGTTCTGATAGGTGACCTCGAGGAACTGATTGTCGTCATCCTCCCGGTACATCTCCTCGACCGCCGCCTCGGCCATTGCCTGCAGAGCCTTGGCCGGGTCGCCGCCACCCAGCTCCTCCACCTCGGACTCGGCGATCGGCATGCGACTGGTGAGGTACACCCCGAAGATGCGGGTGGCCGCTTCGGCATCGGGCCGTTCGATCTTGATCTTCACGTCCAGGCGGCCCGGCCGGAGGATCGCGGGGTCGATCAGATCCTCCCGATTGGAGGCGCCGATCACGATCACGTTGCGCAGCGCCTCGACGCCGTCGATCTCGGCCAGCAGCTGAGGGACGATGGTGGACTCCATGTCGGAGGAGATGCCGCTGCCACGGGTACGGAACAGGCTCTCCATCTCGTCAAAGAACACGATGACCGGCGTGCCCTCGGCCGCCTTCTCACGGGCCCGTTGAAACACCAGACGAATGTGGCGCTCGGTTTCGCCGACGTACTTGTTGAGCAGCTCGGGCCCCTTGATGTTCAGGAAGAAGCTGCGGGCGTCCTCGCCGGTGGTCTTGGCCACCTGCTTGGACAGGGAATTGGCCACCGCCTTGGCGATCAGCGTCTTGCCGCAGCCCGGCGGGCCATACAAAAGAATGCCCTTGGGCGCCGGGAGGTCATAGGTACGGAAAAGCTCGGCTTGCAGGAACGGCAGTTCGACCGCATCGATGATCGATTCGATCTGGCTGTCGAGACCTCCGATGTCGGTGTAGGCGATGTCGGGCACCTCTTCCAACACCAGTTCCTCCACCTCCGGGCGAGGCAGACGTTCCACCAGCACCCCGGCGCGGGGCTCCATCAACATGGTGTCGCCGGCGCGTAGCGGGGCGTCGGTGAGATGGTCGGCCAGCTCGGCCACCCGCTCCTCGTCGGCACGGCCCACCACCAGCGCGCGGCACCCCACCTCGAGGATCTCCTTGATCGTCACGACCTCGCCGGTGATCTCCGGCGCTCGCACCATGACCACGTTGTAAGACTCGTTCAACACCACTTCCGCGCCACGACGCAGGTCGTCCGTCTCGACGTTGGGCGACACCTCCACCCGCATTTTTCGGCCGCTGGACGAGATGTCCACCGTGCCATCGGCGTTGGTGGCCAGCAGCGTGGCGTAGCCGGCGGGAGGCCGGGTCAGCTTGTCCACCTCGTCCCGCAGAGCGGCGATGTGATCCCGGGCCTCTCTCAGGGTGAACGTGAGCTTCTCGTTCTGCGTGACCGCCTGAGCCAATTGGGCCTTCAGCTCCGACAGGCGGTCTTCAAGCGTGCGGATGCGCTTGGGCGCCTCGGCTCCGCGCCTGGCCATCATGGAGTTCTCGCGCTCGGCCGCCGCCAGCCGGTCGTGAAGCTCCTCGGCCTCAGCGGCAAGTCGCTTGGTTTCGTCGCTGGCCGTCATCGGCCCCCTCCTGATGCTCGTCCCCAACCTACCCGCACGGGCATCGAAGCGGGGCCACCCTTGAGGCGTGATGAACGACACTGAATTAGTTCGTGATTCGCCGGGTTTATCTGCCGGTGCGTGGGTATGCTGAGCTATCAGCGCCTCCCGAGATTCGGGAATCACCAATGAGGAGATGCCATGGGATTAAAGGTCTGGATCGATCAGGACCTGTGCACCGGCGATGGCCTGTGCGAGGAGATCTCGCCGGCTGTGTTCACCCTGCTCGACGACGGTTTGGCCTACGTCAAGGAAGGCGACAAGGTGTTCAACGATCCCGGCGGCTCCGAGGGCCGGGCCGAGATCCCCGACGATGAGCTTGAGGGTGTCATCGAATCCGCCGAGGAATGCCCCGGCGAGTGCATCTTCATCGAACCTGACGAGTAATCAGGCTTCAGCCGGCTGATTTGTCGAGCGCCTCGGTGGCGGGCGGAGGCAGCGTGCGTTCTGCCGTGGAGGGCATGCGGGCATGGGTCAGGAAGGCGGTATGGGCCACCATGCGGTGGTCCGGACGGACGGCCGCGCCGTCGACCTTCCAGGTGCGGTGCAACACCTCGAGTGTTTCGGCCATCACCAAACCGGCCTCGCCCAGCGCCTCGCGGAACTGGCTGGCCTGCATGATGCTGGGGGTATAGGCCAACACGATGCCGCCGGGACGCAACGCCCCTCGAAGGTGGGGTACCACCTGCCAGGGTTCGGGGAGATCGAGCACCACCCGATCGAACCCCCCACCGGCGGGGAGGTCGATGCCTTCGTAGACGTCGCGCAACTGCACCGTGTAGCGGGCAGCCGCCTCGGGCCCCACGGAGCGGGCCACATTCAGCTGTGCCCGTCGGGCGAAGTCGTCGCGCAGTTCGTAGCCCGTCACGTTGGCACCGGCACGCAGCATGGCCGCCGACAACGCCCCCGACCCGACTCCGGACTCAAGCACGTCGACGCCGGGTGCAATATCGGCGAGCATCAGGATGGGGCCCAGGTCTTTGGGATAGATCACCTGGGCGCCACGAGGCATCTTGAACACCAGATCGGACAACGTCGGGCGAAACACCGTGAAGGTCAGGCCCTTGGTGGTGCGATGGGTGGAGCCCGGCTCGGCCCCAATCAGCCGGTCGTGTTCCAACGGGCCCGCATGGCTGTGAAACTCCTGATGCGGAGTCAGGGTTTGCAGGTACCGACGCGATTTGTGGTCGATCAACAGCACCGATTCGCCAACCTGAAGCGGACCGTGGCGACCCTGGTGGGCGACGCCGTCATGTGGCGGGCCATGGGTGATGGGTGTGCTCACGACGCCCGCTTTGAGATCAACTCGACCGGCTGAGCCGAAGACGCCCGCTCGGCCAGACGGCAGAATGCACACACCTCGGACTCCGAGGGAGAACCGCAGCGCTCGCAGATTCCGAGGCCGTCGCGGCCCGTGGTCTCGTCGTCGTCGAAGCGATCGGCCGCCTTGGCCAGAAACTCGTGATAGAACGCGAATTTCGCTCCCGGGGAACGCGTCTCGATATCGGTGAGCGCCTCCTTGTAGGCCAGGTGTCGGTTGCCGGCGGCCATCGGGCACTCCTCGACCAGGTAGTCGATACCCGACACCACGCAGTAGGCGGCCATCTCGCGCTCCCCCAAGCGGATCAGCGGCTTGACCTTGCGAGGAAACCCATCGCCGGCCTCCAACACCGGGCGTTGGCGACCGAGGTAGGGCATCTGCCAGCGAAGCACATTGCCGAACAAGACCGCCGCCTCGTCGTCAAGGTTGTGCCCGGTGACCAACGCGTCGTAGCCCCCGGTGCGGGCAGCCTCGTCGAACACGTGGCGTTTCGACATGCCACAGGCCGAGCACGGCGTCCGCTTGGCCGCCTTGGAGCCGGTGGGGATGTCGTACCCATAGGTCTCCCGCAGATCGACCTCGATCAATTTCAGGCCGTGCCGGGTGGCAAAGGCCCGGGCAGCATCGCCGGACGCGTCCGAGTACTCACCAAGGCCGAGACCGACGTACAAACCATCGGCCTCGTAGCCGAGGGCGCCGAGGATGTCCCACACCGCAAGTGAGTCCTTACCGCCCGACACTGCGACCAGCACCCGGTCATCCGGCTGCAACATGTCATGATCCTTGATCGCCTTGGCCGTTTGATCACGACAGAACTTCACGAAGTGCTCGGCACAAAAATTGGCGTTGTGACGGCGCAGATCGATGATCGCCGGTCCACGACACACCCGACACTTCATGGCAACCCCCGCACGGTCATGCTCACCTCAGCCACCGGACACCACCGGACGGATCTCGATCACGTCATCGGCCCCAAGGCGCTCGTCGCCCGGCACCAGCGTGCCGTTACGGATCACCAGCACGGTTTCGCGGTTGATCTCCAGGCGCCCGAGCAGGGCGGTGACCGTGAGCGACCCCTCAAAGGTCACCTCCCGGGTCGGCTGGCGCAGGTGAACGATCATGAGCCCAGTCTGCCAGTTGTGGGCAGCGGGCCGTGAACGCTCAGTCGTCCGCCCGGTAGAACACCCGCCTGGTCGTGCCGGAACCGCCGGCTGCTGCCAACGCAGCGGCGCGGACCGCTTCGAGGCGTTCGCTCAGCTCGATCACCTCGGCCTCGGCCAGGCGCCGGTCGCCGCGGCGCCGATCCATGCGATCGAAACGCACCAGCAGATCGGCTTCCCGGGCCCGAAGTTTGGCCGCTTTGGACGAGCCCGCGGCGACTTTGTCCAGACGCCGTTGGGTGCGCTCCAGCCTGGCGGCAACCTTCACCTGCTTGGGCTTGACGCTGCGGGCGTGGGCCAGCCGGGCCCTGGCGGCGGCCAGCCTGGCCTCAAGTTGCCGCTCCTGCTTGGTGGGCGCAGGACGCGCGACGACCTCCAGTCGGTCGCCGGGGACCAGCCGGGCCGAGGTCACGCGCTGCTCGTCCGGCTCCTCCAAGCGCTCCTGAACCCAGTCGACCGCCTTGCGGGCGACCATGCCCGTCGGCCCCCCACCCGCCAGATAGGGCGCCGCCATCTTCAGCAGGCTGAGCAGCATCAGGCGCGACGAATCTCGATCACTGCGGAGCGCTTCAGGCCGTTCTTTCGACCGAGGAAGAAGAACAGGATCAGTGCCAGCAAACCGATACCGGCCGCCACGGCGAACAGTTGGGTTTTGGCCTCCTCGGCCTGACCTGCCACCCCGTCGCTGATATCGGTCAACTGGTTGCGGATGTCGTCGCGCTTAATGGTCTTGTCGCTCATGATGCTCTCTCTACTCCGAAGTTGCGGCTCATTGTTCGATCGGTCGGTGTGGCCTAGTTGCGGCGTTTGTCGCCACCTCGTTTGGCGGCCATCAGGGCCGCACCGGTGGCGACGACCAAGAGGGCGAGCGCACCAAGGTAGGGCACCCACGACCACGTGCCGCCATGCAACCGATCGGTTTCATTGATGGCGTTGATCGTCTGCAGACCGCGAAGGAGCGACATGGTCACGAGCAACACCCCGATGCCGATACAGATACCCCCTGCGGCACCAAAACCCACGTAACGACCCAACGACTTCAGCGGGTCGATCGTTTCCTGCTTGGCATAGCCCACCACCATGTTCTTGAGCTCGCCGACCTGATCTCCAGTGCTTGGGGCTTCGGGTTTTTTCTTGGCCACAGGGCTCCCTTGGTGCATCCCACCACCCGGAATGGCCCAGACGGTGGCCACCCGGTTTAGCAACCGACCCCACCCCCGGGCAACTGTCCTCCGCTTACAGCCGACCCTGCAGCAGGTCGCTCTGCTCCTCGAGCAGCTTCGCGAGCAGCCCCACGCGTTCCGTCGCCCCCGGCGCGCACAGCAACCGATACCGATCGAGACTTCCCAGCGGTGAGGCCAACGCCACCTGCCAGATCAGCTTCACCGGTTCGGTGTTCCAGTCGGGCCCATCGGCCTCATCGACCACCACCCCCGACTGTGCCATCAGATCCATCAACACAGCGTGCTGCGACCGCAGCCCGGGAAGCGCACCGGCCAGGACGGCTGCGGCGTCGGGCGGGTCCAGATCCGGCCAGCTCCGCACCCGGGCCCTTGGGTAGGGATCGTCCTCCAGCCACTCGTCGACCCGCACGCGTTCGCCACCGAGGGCCACCACCCCCCAACGGCCGTCCTCCAGTAGCTGAGCGCCCAGCACGGTGGCGAGCGTGGCAACCTTCGAGCGCACCTCACCACCGCCGATCTCGCTGCCCCGCTCGATCAAAGCCACACCAAATCGAGGCTCGGAGTCCGAGGTCACCTGATCATCAGGTCGGGGCAACTCCCCCACCAATTCCTCGAACATCACCCGGTAGCGAGGCTCAAAGACGTTGAGCGGAAGCAGCATGTGCGGCAGCAGCACCGAGCCCAACGGAAACATCGGTGCCACCACGCCGGTCGTGTTCACCGCAACCGGCTCACGAGTCTGGATCCACTGGCCGCACCGGCTCGGGCGCCAGTCGCTTCGGATCGGGCAGCTGCGGATAGGAGAGCAGCACCTGGGTCAGTTGTTCCTGCCGGATCAGGTCGTCAGGAATGATGCTGGCTCCAGGTCGGTTCACCAGGTACGAGAACGACACGTCGTACCCCTTTGGTGTCTTCACCCAGCCCGACAACCCGGTGACCGCTGACAGGGTGCCGGTCTTGGCCCGCACCGCAGTGGCCGCCGGCGACCCCACCCAGCGATCCCTGAGCGTGCCGTTCTCGCCCGGCACCGCCAACCCGCCGGCCAGGCGGCCGCCCGCAGTCTGGTGGTCGAGGATGCTCCGCAACACATTGCACGTCATCCGGTTGTCCGAACTCAGCCCCGACCCGTCGACCAGCTTCACACCCTTGGTGTCGATGCCCCACGCGGCCAACTTCTTCATCTCCACCATGAGCCCGGCTTCGGTGGAGCCCTCCTCTCCGGCCTCCCTGCCGACCTCCTTCAGTAACAACTCGGCGGTGTTGTTGTCGCTGAATCGCAGCATCTGTGCCACCAGGTCAACGACGGGCGGCGATTCGATGGACGCGATCTGTCGGGCCTCGTCGGGCGCCATGCCCGACGAGAAGCCGCCATCGACGGTGACGCCACGTGCGACCAGCAGTTCGCGAAGCACCTCGGCGGCGTGAGCGGGAGGGTCCTGTGCCGGTTCGCTGATCGCGCCGCTCGCAATTTCCGCCAGGTCGCCGCCGTTGGTGCGATCTCTGGCATCGTTCACCGAGAGTGCCGAGAGCGGGCCGATCTCACCGTTGGCAAAGTCGATGGGGTCCCACGAGTCCACCCCACGCTTGGTGTCGTATCGGCCATCGTCACCGACGATCTCACCGGTGACCCGGGTGACTCCGGCGGCTCGGATGCTGTCGGCCAGCCGCTCCAACGGGGTGTGTGGTTGAGGAGCGAAACGTAATGCGGCGTCGTAGTTGCCGGTCTCCAGGATCGGGTCGCCACCGCCGACAAAGAACAGGTCGCCCTGCACGGTGCCCCCCACGGGATCCGCCTTGGCGACCACGCGGGTGGTCATGGTGGTATCGGGCCCCAACACCTCCAGGGCGGTGGCCCCAACCACCAACTTCAGGTTGGACGCCGGCAGCAGGGGCTGGTCGGCACGCAGCTCGAAAACCGAACTGCCGGCCTGACCCGCACTGATGCAGCTGTCCGGGGGCGACTGTTGCACCAACGGTTGCAGTTCCGCCGCCATCTTGGCGTCGGCCACCGGTCGCAACAGCAGTTGAGGAACCCGGCGAGCCGACAGCATGGGCGTTGCGAGCTCGTAGCCGGTTCGCTCTGCGGAGGCCATCTCCGGGGTGCCGTCGGCGGAGTAGCCGACCGCAACCAGCACTGCGCCGGTCAACGCCAGCACCAACGCCACCACGCGCAAACGTTGCAGACGGCGCCGCTGTTGGGCACGACGTCGGGCTCGACGGTCGACCGTGCGGCGACTTGTTGGGGAGGTCATTGGCGAACCTCGGTGCCCGCCCAGCCGGACAACGATGCATCGAGGGCGGCGACGGCTCGCTCGGCCGACGCTGCGCAATAGCGGCCGGTGGCTGCAACCGCGGCGGGTGCCGCATTGTTCGAGTGCGTCACGGCCAGCTCGGTGGCGCACAGGATCGGTTTGCCGGTCGCCTCCGACACCTCCGCAGCGGCTCGTCCGTAACGGTCATCCTGACGCTCGTGGTAGTCGACGATGCGTTCCAGGCCGAAGTCGGGGTAGAAGCCGCCGCTGCGCATCAGGGCGGCCTGGTTGGATTGGATGCCCAGGCCAAGGAACAGCACTGCGTCGGTGGCGGGATGCGAGGCGACCAGCCGAAGCACCTCGGGAACGGTGTCCCGGGTTTCGCCACCGGCCATATCGATCGGGTTGTTGCGGCTCCACCGCGGCGGCAACAGGTGGTCGATGGCGGCCACCAGGTCGCCTGGCAGCGGATCGAGCCGCAGGTGTCGACTGCGTGCGATGGCATCAGCCGCCACCACTCCCCAGCCGCCCACCGTGGTCACCACCACCACGTTGCCGCCGGACGCCGGCGGTTGGCTGGCAAGCGTGGCCGCCGCGTCAAACGCCGCCTCCACCCCGATGGCTCGCACCGCGCCGGCCTGGGCCAGCACACCGTCGATGATGCGATCATCGGAGGCCATGGACCCGGTGTGGCTGGCGGCCGCCTTTGCCCCCGCACCGGTGGCGCCGCCCTTGACGATCACCACCGGCATGCGGCGGGTCACCTGCCGCAACCGCTCGTAGAAGGCCCGCCCATCACCCACGCCTTCCAGATAGCACAGACCCACCGATGTGGCCGGGTCGTCGGCGAAGTACTCCAGGTAGTCGATCGGCTCCAGCATCGCGGCGTTCCCGGCCGAGACGGCACGTGAAACCCCGACGCCGGACCGTACCGAGTGGTTCAGGAAGGCAGACACCAGGTTGCCCGACTGGCTGACGACACCGATCGACCCCGGGGGCGGGTTGGGGGCGACGATCTGGGCGCACAGCTTGGCCGGGGTGGAGATCACGCCCTGCCCGTTGGGCCCGGCGATCACCAGTCCCAGACGCTCGGCGAGCGCAACCAGCTCGGCCTGCTCGGCTCGTCCGGCGTCACCGGCCTCCCCGTATCCGGCGGTGGTCAGGAAGGCGGCGCGCACGCCGCGATCGGCCGCCTGGGTCAGCACCTCCGGCACCGAGCCCTTCGGGGTGCAGACCACCACCAGGTCGGCCTCCCCCTCCGGCACCTCGGCCACCGACCTCAGCGTCGGACGCCCCAGGACGTCGGCACCGTCGCGGTTGGTGGCGAACACCGGGCCCTCGAACCCACCGGCAAGCAGGTTGTGCAGGGTGACGAAGCCGAACTTGCCGGGATGCGTGGAGGCACCGGCAACGACCACGCCCTTGGGGTTGAACAACGGGTCAAGCCGGTGCGTCACGGGGCCTCCTCGGATGATGTGAGTTCCACCAGTGCGTCCACCGCAATGGGCCTGCCGTCACAGACGATCAGCGGGTTGAGGTCAACCGACACGACGTCGGCGCGTTCGTCGGCCAGCCGGCCCAGGCCGGACAGCAGCTCAACCAGCGCCGCGCGGTCAACCGGGGGTTGCCCCCGGAACTCGCCCAAGACCGCCTGACCGGCCAGCCGATCAATCAGCGCCTCCGCGTCGGCCGCGTTCAGCGGTGCCGGGGCAAACACGACGTCGCCGATCGCCTCGGCCAACACGCCACCGAGCCCGAAGGCCACCAGCGCACCGAACTGCTGGTCACGCATCATCCCCGCGATCAATTCCCGGTCACCCGAGACCATGGGTGCCACCAACAGTTCCACCCGGCCATCGTCGGGCCGGGCCAATGCAAGCAGTTCAGCTGCGGCAGCCTCGGCGTCGGACCGGGTTCGGATACCCAGCCGCACCAGGCCTCGCTCGGTTTTGTGCGCGATCGACCCGCCCGCCAACTTCAGCACCACCGGGTACCCCACCCGATCGGCTGCGTCGGCGGCTTCGGCCGCGTTCGTCGCGGTCGCCTCGCTCGGCACCGGAACGCCGTACGCGGCCACCAGCGCCTTACTTTCCGGCTCGGACAGCGTTCGGCTCTCAACTCTGCGGGGTTCGACCACGGCGAGCCACACTACCGGCGACCGCATGCGCGCGATGGCACCTCGGTTCGTAGGTCCAAGCTGTGCGGCCGGCTCATCCGGCGGGGCGGGCCCGACGGATCAGCACCTCCTGGGTCACCGTGGCCACGTGCACACCGTCGGCCGAGAACACGTGTCCGACCGAGAGACCCCTTCCGTTGCCGAACCCCTGGGACGTGGCATCGAAGAGGTGCCACTCGGCCGGGTCGAACCCACGGTGAAACCAGATGGCATGATCCAGGCTGGCCACCATGAACCGATCATGATTCTCACCGGTCGGGAGCGCCTCCGGGTGCTGTGGAAGCACCGCATCGGTGGGCACGTCATCAGACAGGTAGGCCAAAGCCGCATGGGCAAGTTCAGGCCCGACCGCGCCTGGCGTGCGCATCCACAACCCGGCCCACGCCCCCGGTTGCCCGGACGCTGCGTCGGGCCCCACGGTTCGCCGCTCGAACATGGACGACCACGAGTCGCCCTCAAAGGCGTCGGGGCCGGGCACGTCGGGCATGGTGACGCTCTGAATCGTCTCCCCTGGTTCGGGTCGCTGAAACGAACACGCCAGGTTGAGGATCGCCCCGGTGGCCTGGCGGGCCACCACCCGCCGCGTGCAGAACGATCGGCCGTTGCGAATGCGATCCACCTCGAATCGAACGGGTTCGGTGTGGTCGCCCATGCGAATGAAATAGGCGTGGATCGAGTGCAGCGTGAAGGCCTCGTCGACGGTCAACTGGGCCGAACGCAACCCCTGGGCGACGATCTGGCCACCGTACAATCCGCCCCACGGATATCGCGGGCCTGCGCCGACGTACACGTCGGGCCCGTGTGCCTCCAAGGCCATCATCTGGGCAAAATCCATGCGGCCACCCTCCCCCATGGTCGGGACGTTCCACCAGTTGGACGGCCCGGGCATCGATGGCGCGGCGCCCCGTACCCCCCACTGTCACCGTCGCTTTCTAGGGTGGAGCCCATGTCCCAGGTGAGCCAGACCCCTTCCGCCGCCCGAGGCGCGGCGCTGGAGACGCTTCTGGCAGGCCACTTCACCCGTCACGGCTACGCCGTTGAATCCAATCTGGTGGTGGAGGGACGCTCTGGAAATGCCCACGAGTTGGACGTGGTTGCACGTCGCTCCGATGCGCTGACCGACTACGTCACCGTGGTGGAGGCCAAGTCGTGGAGCAACCGCGTGGGTAAGGAGGTGGTGGCCAAGCTGGCCTACGTGCTGGCCGACGTTGGCATGCACAAGGGCATCATCGCTGCGCCTGGCGGGCTCACCTCGGGTGCGATCACCGCCGCCGAGGCGTTGGGCATCGAGGTTTGGGACGGCGCCGAGTTGGAACGACGCCTCGGTGCCACCGCGCTGGCCGACGCTGCCGACGGCCGAGGGGAGTCACGGCAGCCGGCAACCCTGACCGTAACCGGCGACCACCATCGAATCTCGCAGGCACGGGCCACGAACGTGCTGAAGCGAATGGCTCGGGGACGGTTTGGGATGGGGGGTGACTCACTGGTGTGGCAGGCGGCGCTGTGGCTGCCGGTGCGGGCCATCGCCTTCCGCGTGGCCGATGCCGGTGTCCAAGGGCGACGACATGGCTCCGGCACCAATCGCACGCGTGTGGTGGAGGTGTACTACGACGGCTTCTCAGGCCTCCCGTTGCAGTGCCTCGACCCCTGCGAGGTTCGGCTGGACGTGCCGGGCCGAGCCGCACTCGCCCCGTTGATGAGCGCAGCGGACATCACCCGGCCGGTCGGCAAGGCAATGGCGGCGTTGGCCCGGGTCAGCACGGCAGCGGCAGTGGAGCGCCATCAAGGCACCCTGCTCGGCTCGGGGCTGCCCGCCGAGGCCGAGTTGATCACCGTCGAGCACGACGAGCTGTGGCACGCACCCATGCAGGTCGGCGTGTTGTCACGGGGCGACGAGCAACGCGCCGTGGTCATCGACGGCCGCACCGGCGCTGCAGTGTCGGAATACTCACATGCGCTCACCGCCAACTTTGGGGCGTTTCGTGATCGCTTGAGCTGACGGGTCAGCCGTCCACCGTTTCGCCCTCGGCGGGCTCCTTGGTGGCCCGCAGCAGCTCGCCGACGCCCGCAATCGAGCTGAGCAGCCCCGAGGTGTCGTTTGGCAGGTAGATCTTGGTGGCCTGGCCGTCGGCCATGGCGCTCAGCGTCTCGAGGTACTTGATGGCGATCAGGTCGTTGGTGGGGTCGCCGGCGTGGATCGCCCCGTAGACCTGCTCGATCGCCTGGGCCTCGCCCTCGGCGGTGGTGATCTGACGGAAGCGCTCCGCCTGCGCCAGCGTCTGCACCGCTTCGGCCTCACCCTCGGCCTCGAGGATCTGCTGCTGGCGGATTCCCTCGGCCTTCAGGATGGCCGAGGCTTTGGAACCCTCGGCGGTCTTGATCTCCGCCTCCCGGATGCCGTCGGCCTCCAGGACCCGCGCCCGCCGGGTGCGCTCGGCCTTCATCTGCTCGTGCATGGCGGCCATCACATCGGCGGGCGGGTCGATGCGCTGGATCTCCACCCGCACCACCCGCACGCCCCACTTGTCGGTGGCGTCGTCGAGGATCGTTCGCAGCTCGGTGTTGAGCGTGTCCCGTGAGGTCAGCGCGTCGTCCAGGCTGAGATCGCCGATGACGTTACGCATGTTGGTCTGGGCCAGCTTCGTGACCGCCAGCTGGAACTGAGCGACGTTGTACAACAGCCGCTGCGGGTCGGTCGGCTCGTAGTAGATGACGGCGTCCACCGACACCACGACGTTGTCGGAGGTGATGACCTCCTGTGGCGGCACGTCGATCACCTGCTCGCGCATGTCCACAAGCCGCATGCGTTGAATGAACGGCATGATGAAGCGCAACCCGGGGTCTCGGGTTTCCTTGTAGCGGCCAAGTTCCTCCACCACACCACGCTGGTACGGGCTGATGATCTTGAACGACGATGCCGCCACCACGAAGAGGATGAGCGCAAAGACACTGAGAACGATGACTGCGGGAACCACGGATGGCCTTTCGGGTTGTGGGATCGGGTGGTGAGCTCAGGCGACGGCGCGAACCACGACGCGGGTGCCTTCCACCCGAATCACGGTGACATGAGTATCCACCGGGAGCAAACGGCCCTCCTCGGTCACGGCCCGCCAATGTTCGCTGCCGACCTCGGCCATACCCACGTCGTTGCGGCCGGGGCCGGTGGCCTGGGTGAGCACACCGATGGTGCCGGGCAGCCGCGTGGATCCGACGTTGGGCGATGGATCGGCACGACGGTCCATGTGGTGGGCCAAAGGGCGCAGCGCGGCAAACGCCCCACCCGAGACCAGCACGAAGAGCGCCCACTGCACCACCTCGTCGGCTCCCACGATGGCAGCCAACATGGCAACGACGGCACCGATTGCGAAGCCGAGGAGAAAGAAGGCGCCCGGGGTCAGCAACTCACCGATCAGAAAGACCACGAAGGCCCCAAGCCAGATCCAGATCCAGTCGCCTGCTTCCATCCGATGAAGGCTACCTGAGGGCGGTGCCGACCGACCCTTCCGGACCGCGAAACTCAGCCGTCTCGGAACAGCGCCACCGCCGCGCTCAAGGAGTGGACCCGTGTGACACCACCGATTGGGCCGATCTCTCCCGCGCAGAACATGCCGGCGATGGCCGACGCACCGGTGGTGTCGGCCAGTTGCGATGCATCGTGGTGTGGTTCGCCGAAGAAGCCGACGCCCCGTCGGCTGCACGCAAACACCAAAGCGGCGTCGGCCCGGCCGGCCAGCTCGGCCAACCCGGCCAGGTCGGCCTCGGCGACGGTCGGATCGCTCACCTGAAACTGAACCGTCGTTCCCAACGGCAGCGGCTCCCCCATCGCCAACGCCCCGCTCCCCACGTCGGCCCCCATCACGCTGCGGATCACAAAGTCACCGTGGCCGAACTCCAGCCGATGTTCGTCGACCACAACACCCAGATGAAGGCCGCCGGAAGCCAGTTCCCGGTCGTCGGGATCCATCCGTTGGGCAAGCTCACGGATGCGATCCATCGGTTTGCGTCCGGCCAACCCGGTGAGCATCGTGCCGTCCGTGCCGGTGACCGCCATCGGATCGCCCACGGGTCGACAACCTTGAGCAACCAGCGTTGTCATCGGCACGCTTTCCGCCAACCGGACCCCCACCATGCCCCCCGTTCGAACTGCGGTGCCTTCCAACAGGAGCGGGAGCGCCCGGCTCCCCACCGGGGGCGCCAAACCACCCAACACCTTCAACTCGGGCGCCCGCTGAGCAAGGCTGGTGAGCAGCCCGGTGATGGGAAGACCCTGGGGATCGCCCACCACCACCAGGTGGCCGGTGGCATCCACCAGTTCCGAGGTGCCCGCCACGACGACGCCGGCATCGGTCGACGTCAGGTCAAAGGACACCGGCTCGACCGCCTCGCCCAGGCGCGCCGCCCACACCGACAGCGAGGAGCGGCCCTCCACCTCCCGGGCGCCGGCGAGTGTGCCCGTGGATGCCGCGCCCACGCAGATGCGGGGAGACAACAACGCGTCGACGGCCCGCAGGGTCGCCTCGGCCGAGGCGACCTGGTCGCCGGAACAGAAAACGAACACCACGTCGGGGGCCGGACCCGGGCCGAGCAGATCTGAGATCTGGCCGCACACCTCACCCACCGCATGAGGAGCGAGCGGATGCTCGGACCCTGCCGCTGCGAAGCGCCGCTCGTTGCGGGCGATCTGCATCTGGGTCACCGTACCGGCCCTGCGGTACCGTCGCAGCTTCTCCTTGAGTTGCTCAACCACACGTCCGAGGTGCCCACACATGCCCGAAATCAACCCCCTGGAACAGCGCTGCATCTCGGTGGTGCGCGGCCTGGCCATGGACGCGCCGCAAGCCGCCAACTCCGGGCACCAAGGCACCGCCATGGCCCTCGCGCCGCTGGCCCACGTGCTGTGGACCCGGGTGATGGCCTACGACCCCGAAGCCCCCGACTGGCCGGACCGCGACCGCTTTGTCCTGTCGGCGGGCCATGCCTCGATCCTGCAGTACTCCATGCTGCACCTCATGGGCTATCCACTCACCATGGACGACCTCAAGGCGTTCCGCCAGTGGGGTTCGGCTACCCCCGGCCACCCCGAGGCCGGCCACACCGCCGGCATCGAGGTGACCACCGGCCCGTTGGGCCAGGGATTTGGCAATGCGGTTGGCATGGCGTTGGCCGAACGAAACCTGCGGGGCAGGCTGGGTGACGGCTTCATCGATCACCACACCTGGGTCATCGCCTCCGACGGCGACCTCATGGAGGGCATCAGCCACGAGGCCGCATCGCTCGCCGGAGCCCAAGGTCTGGGACGCTTGACCGTCGTCTACGACGACAACCACATCACAATCGACGGCGCCACCGAGATCGCCCTGCGCGACGATGCCCCCGCCAGGTTCGCAGCCTATGGCTGGGAGGTCATCGAACTCGGCGAGGCAGGCGACGACCTCGACGCGATCGAAGCCGCGTTGAAGGCCTCCAAGGTCGACGAGACCCGCCCCACCCTGATGGTGTTGCGCACCCGGGTGGGCTCCCCCTCCCCCACCTGGGAGGACAACCCAAAGGCGCACGGCAATCCATTCGACGAGGCCACGATCGCCGAGACCAAGCGGGTGATGGGCCTCCCCCCGGAGGAGACGTTCTTCGTGCCCGACGACGTCGCCAACTTCTACCGCAACGCCGCGGCGGCCCGCGCCGCGACCCACGCCGAATGGACCGAACGCACGGCGAGCGCCGACACCGAGGCGCGCCGGGCCTTCGAGGCCGCCTGGTCGGCCAGGCCTGCGGGAGACATCGTCGCCGGCCTGCCCACCTTCGGACCCGACGACTCGCCCGCCACCAGGGTGGCGTCCCAGCAGGTCATTGACGCGCTGGCCCCGATCAGCCCCTCGCTGTTCGTCGGATCGGCCGACCTGTCGGGCAACACCGGCACCAAATTGGCAGGAGCCGAGTTCCAGTCGGCGGCAACGCCCTCCGGCATGGCGATGCACTACGGCGTCCGCGAGCACGCGATGGCCGCAGCGTCCGTGGGCATGGCGCTTCACGGTGGCATCTGGCCGGTCGGCGGCACCTTCCTGGTGTTCAGCGACTACGCCCGTCCGTCGGTGAGGCTGGCCGCACTGTCCAAGGCCCGAGTGGTGTTCGTGTGGAGCCACGACTCGGTGGGCGTTGGCGAGGACGGCCCCACCCACCAGCCGGTGGAGCAGGTCATGGCGTTGCGCACGATCCCCGGGCTCTGTGTCTTCCGTCCCGCTGACGGAAACGAAACCGCGGCCGCCTGGGCCACCGCCGCCAAAATCGACGGACCGGTCGCCATGATCCTGTCCCGGCAGGGCACCCCGACGCTCACCGGAACGGCCGATCTGGCAGTCGACGGCGTCGCCAACGGCGCCTACGTCCTGGTTGACCCCGACGATGCCCAGGTGGTGCTGGCCGGTACCGGCACCGAGGTGGCCGTCGCGGTGGAGGCGGCCGAGACCCTGGCCGCTGAGGGCATCACCGCACGTGTCGTGTCGATGCCCAGTTGGGAGCGCTTTGAGGCCGCCGGCGCCGAGTACCGCGCCTCGGTCCTCCCGAAGGGCCTGCCGGTTGTCTCAGTGGAGGCCGGGGTCACCCTGGGTTGGCACCGATGGGCCGATGTCCCCCTGGGCATCGACCGGTTCGGGGCATCCGCCCCCGGGGCCACCGTGCTCGACCGGCTTGGAATCAACCCGGCCGCCGTGGCCGACGCCGCCCGGGCTCTGCTCGACGATCGGTAGGCTCGCCCCGCAGCCCGACCGCCCGCCCCTCGACCCACCGGAGAAACTGTGAGCCAGCTCATCAAACTGCACGAAGACTGTGGCCAAAGCCCCTGGCTGGACAACATCACGCGTCAGTGGATCAACTCCGGCGAAATCAGGCGCTGGATCGAGCGGGGCGTACGCGGCGTCACCTCCAACCCCACCATCTTCAAAAAGGCGATGGAGTCGGCAGACTACGACGAGGAATTGGCCCGTCTGACCCGCAGCGGCGCCACCACCGAGCAGGCCTACTGGCAGTTGGTGGGCAGCGACATCTCGGCGGCCGCCGACCTCCTGTCGGGCGTACATGAACGTTCGAACGGGGAGGACGGCTGGGTCTCGGTTGAGGTCTCCCCCGAATTGGCCCACGACACCGCAGCAACCATCGAGGCGGGGCGGGAGTTGGCCCGCAACCTGGGGCTCCCCAACATGTACGTCAAGGTGCCGGCCACCCCGGCCGGTATCGAAGCGATCCGGGTGCTCACCTCCGAGGGCATTCCGGTCAACGTCACCCTGATCTTCAGCCTGGACCGGTATGCCGACGTGATCGAGGCCTACCTCAGCGGCCTCGAAGCGCACCAGGGCGGCCTCAGCCACATCTCCAGTGTGGGCTCGTTCTTCATCAGTCGGGTGGACACCGAGGTCGATCGTCGGCTGCAGGAAATCGGAACCAACGATGCCCTCGACCTGATGGGCACCGCCGCCATCACACAGGGCAAGTTGGCCTATCAACTGGCCATGGAGGCCTTCAGCGGCCCCCGCTGGGACGCGCTCACCGAACGCGGCGCCACCATGCAACGCCCGCTCTGGGCGTCCACCTCCACCAAGAACCCCGACTACCCCGACACCTATTACGTCGACTCATTGATCGGACCCCACACGGTCAACACGCTGCCGGAGGCCACCCTGGAGGCGTTCGACGACCATGGCACGGTGGTGTCCACGCTGGACGCAAACCCCGAGGCCGACCGAAAGCGTTGGGAACAGTTGGGCGAGTTGGTCGACCTGGATGATGTCGGGGCAACGCTCGAGTCCGAAGGCGTCGCAAGTTTCGCCCAGAGCTTTCGCGAGGTGCTGACCACGTTGGCAGAGCGGGTCGACCGTTCCGCCCGCACGTAGCCGGTCGAGCGTGGCTCACCCCCAGGCGCCAGAGGAGACCACTTCCGAACCTGCCCCCCGTATCGAGCGGGCACCTGCCTGGGTGTCGTCGTTGGGTTCCCAGGCCGCCAGGCTGGGCGGGCGGGCACGAGCCCTGACGCCGGAGCCCCGGCCTTGTTGGCCCAACGTGGGCCCCGCGATCGGCGTGCTGGTCGGCTTCATCCTGGTGCGCCGGGTGTTGGTCGGAGGTTTGCCCGAGGGCGACGATGCGCCGTACCACGTCGCCAAGAACGCGTTCGCCTTCACCGAGATCTTCGCCAGGGGTCACCTTGACGGTTGGGGGCCCACGTTTTCGATGGGGTCACAGCAGTTCCTGCTCTACGGCCCGGGGGCGTCCCTGGTGGCCGCCGCGCTGCGCCTGCTGTCGTTGGGCCTCGTCGATCAACGCACGCTGGTGGGCTGGGTTGGGGCTCTGGCGTTCGTGGCCACCGCACCCGCCGCATATTTCATGGCCCGTGGCCTGCGTCTGGGCCGCACCGGCGCCTCGGTGGTCGGGCTCGCCGCGCTGTGTGTGTCGGTGCCCTACGGCACCGGTCTGGCCGGCACGTTCGATCTTGGGCTGGTTCCCCACCAACTGGCGGTGCCGATGGTGCTGGTCACGCTGGGCGCACTGATCCGCGTGGTGGACCAGCCGGACCGGCGCTGGGTCACGCTGGCCGCCGCTGCCGCCACGGGGGTCACAGTCACCCACCTCACTTCGGCGCTGGTGACGCTGGTCACGTTTGGCATCCTGGTGGCGGTCCGGTCGCTGACGCCACCGGATCCGAGCGACGTTGCGGCCGGCGGCCCACATGCCGGCCTCCGCGCCGCCTATCGGCTTGGCCTGGCCGGACTCCTTGCAGCCGGGTTCGGGGCCTGGTGGCTCCTGCCGCTGAGCCAAAACCCGGGTCCCCGACCGGCGACGGCCACCTGGGACACGCCGGAGTTGGGTCAGGAGGTGCTGTCGCTCGTGCGCACCGACCTCTGGAGCTCACAGTTGATCGTGATGATCACGCTGGCGGCGCTCGCCATCTGCGCGCTGTGGCTGTTGGTCGCTTCACCGGCGATGGCGCCGCTGGGCCGGTGGCGGGTATCGGTGGTGATGGCCGGCCCGGCAGTCCTTCTGGCGCTGTACGCCATGTACCACCTGCTTCCCGGCGACACCGGCCTGCTGATGGTCAACCGGGGCACGGGGTACGCCGCCCTGATGTGGATCGTTCCCATCGGCGTGGTGGCCGATCATGCTGTGGCTCGCCGCAGCGAGCCGGCAGCCCTGACGTTGGTGGCGCTGCTGGGCGCCGGCATCGTTGCCTTTCCCGCCCTGATTCCCGCATCGGGTCTGGCCCGACCAGCCCCGGCGCCCAGCCCTGAGCTCCAGGCAGCAAGTGGCGTACTGGCCCGGGCCGTCACGCCGGAGGGCCGTTTCGCATGGGTGCACGAGTCAAACTTCGACACCGGCTTTGGCCCGGTTCACCCCGAGCTCTGGCTGGCGATGGACGCCGACGCCTCCACGCTCAACGGTTTTGGGGGCGAAACCATCAGCCCGGTTGACACCTTCCTGCAATATCACCTGGCCGAGATGGACCCCCGCCAGGCCGAACCGCAGCTCGTGCGCAACGGGGTCTCGCACCTGATTGGGCGACCTGCCACGCTGGCCCGCTACGAGTCGCTGCCCGAGTGGCAACGAATCTGGGCATCGGACAGGCTCGCCGTGCTGGAACACGTGGGCCCGGTCAACCTCGCCGCCCCCCAGCAGGGCCAGACCACCGAGTTGACCGGGTGGAGCCCGGAGCGTGTGACGTGGCGCACCGAAGGCGCCGATCAACTGGTGACCGGGATCCCGGCGTTCCCGAAGTGGCACCTCTCGGTGGATGGTTCGCCCATCCCGAATTCGGAGCGGGACGGATTCCTCACCGCACGGTTGCCAGACCGCGGTGCCCACACCGTCGAGGCCGTCTTCCGGCGCTCATGGGCCGACTACGTGGGTGTCGTGATCACCCTGGTGGTGATTGCATGGCGCGCCGGAGCGCTGACCACGCTGCGACGTCGCCGCGTTCTCAAGAGAACCAATCAAAGCGCGGGCGACGCTCCATCCGGCGATGACCATGGCTGAACCCGGCCGCACCTCCGGGCCCTCCAAGAGCACCGTGCCCGAGCTCACCGTGCCCGAGCTCAGCGTGGTCGCACCGGTGTTTGACGAGGCCGACACGATCGAAGAGTTCCACCGTCGGCTGAGCGGGGCCTTGGAGGGCATCAACGGGCTGGACCCCGGTCGCTGCGAGATGGTGTACATCGACGACGGGTCCACCGACTCCTCCGGCGCATTGCTAGCGGCGATCGCAGCAGACGACCCACGGGTCACGGTGGTGACGTTCTCGCGCAACTTCGGCCACCAGGTGGCCATCACCGCCGGGCTCGACCAGGCCCGTGGTGATGGCGTGGTGGTGATCGACTCCGACCTTCAGGACCCGCCCGAACTCATCGGTGACCTGGTTGCGCAGTGGCGCCTCGGCGCCCAGGTGGTGCACGCCGTACGCGACCAACGCCACGGCGAAAGTCGCTTCAAGCTCGCCACTGCAAAGTGGTTCTACCGCGGCATTCGGCGCCTGACCGACCTGGACATCCAACTGGACGCCGGCGACTACCGGCTCTTGGATCGCTGCGTGGTGGAGGTGCTCACCTCGATGCGTGAGCGACACCGGTTCGTCAGGGGAATGGTGGCCTGGGCGGGCTTCCGTCAGGTGGGGGTGGCCTACGACCGCTCTGCCAGATACGCGGGCCGCACCAAGTACCCGATGCGGCGCATGCTGCGCCTGGCGGTCAACGCGGTGACGTCGTTTTCGTTCGTGCCGCTGCAACTGGCGACGCTGGTGGGCTTCATCGCCGCCACGCTGGCCTTGTTGGCGGTACCGGTGGTGATCGTGGCGCGGGCGGTCGGATCGCCGTTTCTCTCCGGCCAGACCACCGTGCTCTTGGTGGTCCTGGGCCTTGGCGGACTGCAGATGATGTTTCTCGGTGTCATCGGCGAATACGTCGGCCGCGTCGTGGAGGAGGTGAAGGCACGACCGTTGTACGTGGTGATGCCCAAACCCCGACAACCCAAACCTTCAGATGACGCCGACCCCGATGACGCAGGCCACGAGCGGCAGCCATGACGGTGACCGTTGGGCACCGTCAGGTGCGAGATATGGTCCCGAGCATGCACAACCTTCTGGAGTTGCCGCACGCCGAGCTGCTGGCGCGTGCTGCCGCACGGCGCGACGCGGCCTTTGGCAATCGGGTGACCTACTCCCCGAAGGTGTTCATCCCGTTGACCATGCTGTGTTCGGATCGTTGTGGCTACTGCACGTTCGCCCAACCGCCGGCCCGGCTGGAGCACCCCTACCTGGGCCTCGAGGAGGTGCTGAAACTCGCCCGCGGCGGGGCTGAGGCCGGCTGCCACGAGGCACTGTTCACCCTCGGCGAGCGCCCGGAGTTGCGCTACCCGGCCGCTCGGGACTGGCTGGACACCAACGGGTACGAGTCGACGGTCCACTACGTGGTGGACGCGGCCAACGCGGTGCTCGAGGAGACGGGCCTGTTACCCCACGCCAATGCCGGTGCGCTCTTCCCGGAGGAACTCCTGGCACTCCGTCGGGTCTCCCCGTCTCAGGGCATGATGATCGAGAGTCTCAACGGCGGGCTGGAGGCGCACCGGGGGTCTCCCGACAAGGTGCCGACCCGCCGCCTGGCGACGCTGGAGTGGGCCGGTGAGCTGGCCATTCCCTTTACCACCGGAATTCTGGTGGGCATCGGCGAGAGCCGCTCCGACCGGGTGGATGCGCTGGTGGCGATCGCCGAGTCGCATCGCCGTCACGGGCACGTGCAGGAGGTGATCGTCCAGAATTTTCTGCCCAAGCACGGCACCGCCATGTGGCGGTCGGACCCGTGCCCCGACGATGCCTACACCGAGGCGATCGCGCTGGCGCGCCTCATCCTGCCCGACGACGTGGCGGTTCAGGCCCCACCCAACCTGTCCGACGAGTTCGGTCATCTGCTGGCCGCCGGGGTGTCCGACTGGGGTGGCGTCTCGCCGGTGACGGCCGATCACGTCAACCCCGAGCGCCCCTGGCCAGACCTCGACCGGTTGACGGAGGTGACCGAGGCGGCCGGGTTCACCCTCGCGCCGCGGCTGACGGTGCACCCGGCTTGGGCCGCCGAGCCACTGAGGTGGCTCGACCCGAAGCTGCGGTTTGCGGTGATGGACCGCTCCGACGCCGAGTTTCTGGCCAGAGACGACCCCGGTTCGGTGTTCCCCGAGCGAATCAAGGAGCGGGCCGCCGCCCAGGTGGCAGACGGTGCCGAGGTCGAGTTGATCGGCATCGACAGTTCGCAGTGGTACTCGGGTGTGCCGGTGGAGCCTCCGGTCCTCGTGCCTGCTGTCAGCGGCGGTTCACGGCGTCTCCAGGGAGCCGTCGACGAGGTGCTGACGGCCTTTGAAGCCGGCGAGGACCTGGATGAGGACCGCATTGTCACGCTGTTTGGCGCCCGAGGCCCCGAGGTTGGCGAGATCGCCGAGGCAGCCGATCGGTTGAGATCCGAGGTGGTCGGGGACGACGTCACCTACGTGGTCAATCGCAACATCAACTACACCAACGTGTGCACCTTCAAGTGTCGCTTCTGCGGTTTCTCCAAAGGCCCCCTGTCGCTCAACCTCCGGGGCACCCCGTACCTGCTGACGCTCGACGACATAGCCGAGCGGGCTGCGGAGGGCTGGGCGAGGGGCGCGACCGAGGTGACGCTGCAGGGCGGGATCCACCCCAACTTCGACGGTGACTACTACCTCGACGTCACCCGTGCGGTGAAGGAAGCCGTTCCGGAGATGCACATCCATGGCTTCACGGCGCTTGAGGTCACCGAAGGTGCCGGACGTCTTGGTGAGGACCTGGAGAAGTACCTGGGCCGCCTCGTCGACGCCGGCCTCGCATCGTTACCCGGCACGGCGGCCGAGGTGCTCGATGATGAGGTGCGGGCGGAGTTGTGTCCGGACAAGATCAACACCGAGGAGTGGTTGGAGGCCCATCGGGTGGCGCACCGTGTCGGGCTGCGATCCAACGTGACCATCATGTTTGGGTCGATCGAGCAACCCCGCCACTGGGCCCGACACCTGATCCGCACCCGCGACCTGCAGGCGGAGACCGGCGGCTTCACCGAGTTTGTGCCGCTGCCGTTCGTCCACATGGCCAGCCCCATCTACCTGCAACGCAAGGCCCGCCGGGGCCCCACCTGGCGCGAGGTCGTGCTGATGCATGCGGTCGGACGACTGGCCTATCGCGGCTACATCGACAACATTCAGGCATCCTGGGTCAAGCTGGGTCTGGGAGGCGCCCGACAGTTGCTGCAGGCCGGGGTCAACGACCTGGGTGGAACACTGATGGACGAGAACATCTCCCGGGCTGCCGGCGCCGATCACGGCACGCTGGCGACCGCTGACGACTTTGCTGCGTTGGTGGAACCGCTGGGCCGCCCACTCTGTCAGCGTTCGACCCTCTACGGCAGGGTGGACCACAGCCCGCATGAGGTCCAGCCAACGGTCGGTGCTGCCAGAACCTGACCGGAGAACCCATCCACCCCGGCTATCGCAGCAGGGAGTCCGGGCCGAGGTCGGCCACGTCGGTGGTACCGGTGAGCGCCATCGCCACCGCCAATTCGTCCCGAAGAATCTCCAGCAGGTGTGCCACCCCCGCCTCGCCTTTTGCGGCGACCGCCCAGGCCCACGGGCGACCGACCAGGCAGGCCTTGGCCCCCATCGCCATCATCTTGAGCAGGTCCAGACCGCTGCGGACGCCGCCGTCGACCAACACCTCGATCCGATCGCCGACGGCCTCGACCACCGCCGGCAGCGCCGCGGCCGTTGATGGCACAGCATCCAATTGACGACCGCCATGGTTGGACACCACCACAGCGTCGACGCCGGCGTCGGCGGCCGCCCGGGCATCCTCGGGATCGAGAATGCCTTTGAGTACCACCGGGCCATCCCAGTGATCGCGAACCCAGGCCAGGTCGTCCCAGGTGACGGACGGATCGAACTGCGCGTCCACCCAGTCTCGAAAGTCGTCGGGTGAGTTGCCTCCGGGAACCGCATCGGTGAGATTGCCGAACGTGTGGGGCTTGCCTTGGATACCCACCTCCCACACCCAGCGTGGGTGGCTGACCCGATCGAGTCCCCGAATGGCCGCACCCACAGGCGAGACCCGGCCGCCCAGGCCGTTTCGGGTATCGCGGTAGCGGGCGCCCACCACCGCAAGGTCCGCCGTCAGTACCAGCACGCGACACCCCACCGCCTGGGCACGGGCCATGAGATTCTCTGCATACCCGCGGTCCCGCATGACGTACAACTGAAACCACGGCGCCCGCTTGGACGCAGCGGCCACCTCCTCCAACGAGCAGATCGACACGGTGGACTCCACGAAGCTCACACCTGCGTGTTCGGCCGCTCGTGCCGCCGCCACCTCGGCCCGGTTGGCAAACATGCCCGCCAGCCCCACCGGGGCCAGGAGCACCGGCAGGCTCAGCTCCTCGCCCAGCACCGTGGTGCTCATCGTCCGGGTGGACACGTCGCGCAGCACCCGCTGACGCAGCGAGATCGCCTCCAGATCGGCGGTGTTGGCCGCCAACGTCGCCTCCTCGTAGGCACCCCCGTCGATGTAGTCGAACAACTGCCGTGGCAGTCTTCGTCGCGCCACCTCCCGATAATCGCGAACCGACGCGGCGGCCAGCCCCAGCGGTCGATCTCGGCCCAACGGGTTCAGGGTCACCATGGGCTCAGCCTCGCGCACCGGCACCCCGCTCCGCTTCACCCCGCCTCACCTCACCCCGCCTCGGCGGCGGCCATCACCAGTTCGGTCCAGCGGAGAAGCGGGAACGCGTGACCGGCGCCGGCCACCCGTTGGAGGGTCGTCGCCGAGTGCGTCATCCGACCGGCCAGCCACTGCCCCATCGCCGGAGGACAGGTCGCGTCCTCGGCACCGACCACGATGTGGCAGGGAGCGGCGATGGAGGCCAGGTCGGGCATCACCAACTGCGCGGCAAGATCGCGCTGCAACCCGACGAGCCCGGACTGCACCGAGCCCATCACCGCAAGGCCCAAGCGCTCGGCCGCACCGGGGATCGAGAGGATCTCACGCTGCCGCGCCGCCGATTCGTCACCCAGAACGATCTGCACGGCCGCCTCAAGGTCGATGCCCTCAGGCACCAACAGCGGCGCGATATCAACGATGTCGGCATGTTCGAAATGAAATCGATCGGGAGCGGTTTCGGCCCACGAACCGGCCGGCGCCAGCGGTGCCGCCAGGACGAGCCTGCCCACCAGCGAGGGGTGGCGCGCTGCCAGCGCCAGGGCAAACAGCGCACCGGCAGACCATGCCATCACCCCGATGCGTTCAAATCCCAGCAGCCCACACGTTTCGGCCAGGTCATCGGCCACCGAGGAGGGCGTGGCGTCGGGGTCGACGTCACTGTCGCCAAACCCCGGCCGATCCACCAGAATCTGGGTGACGGATGGGACGAGCGGATCAGGGGGCGTGGCCAGGCGGCTGTCGGGCGTGCCGTGGAGCACCAGCACCACCGGGTGGCCCGGCCCCGCCCCGACAAGTTCGAACGCCAGCGATCGACCGGACGCCAACCTGACTCGCTCGGCGGGGAGGGGCACACCGTCGACATGGTGGGGACGTGGCATCGGCGCACAGTAGCGGGGCTACCATCGCCCGGATGCGTTCCACGCCAAGCCAGTGCCCGCACGACCCGACGTCGCCGCGACGAGGGTTGCGCTGAGTCCCCTGACCGCTCCGGCCGTTCGAAAGTCACCGCTGGGCCTGTTGGCGCCCGGTGGTCGGGTGCTCGTGGGCCTGATCCAACGGATGCTGCGGACGCTGAGCCGTGTTGTACCCCGACGGGCCGATCGGTGGGTGTTCGCCAGCCGGGCCGACGCGTACGTCGACAATCCCCGCTTCCTGTTTGAGCATGTGGCGGATCACCATCATGAGATTTCGGCCGTCTGGGTCTCGGGCGACGACGCTGTGGTGGACCGCGTGAGGGGCGAGGGACGCTCCGCGGCGCGGCGCTGGAGCATCAGCGGTATCTGGTCCACCCTGCGGGCGGGGGTGGCCGTGTATGCGTTCGATGTGGCCGATGTCAACGTTGCGCTCACGGGTGGGACCGTCGGCGTCAACCTGTACCACGGCATTCCGCTCAAGCAGATTGAGAACGACATCACCGTGGGCTCGGCCCGGCGCATCTACCATCCGCGCACTCTCGCCGATCGGCTGCGGGCGGCCACGGTGTACTACCCGCGGTCAATCCCGAACGACCTCGTTTTGGCCCCATCAGCCCAGGTGGCCCAGGCCATGCAGCGTGCGTTCGGCGCTCGTGCCCGGCACATGATGGTCGGCCGCCCGCCCCGCATGACCGTGTCCGTCGCCGACCGCGCCGCCGTTGCAGTCGAGGGCGCCGACCGGGGCGGAGACGACCACCCTGCCGTGCTGCTGTATGCACCCACGTGGCGGGTGCCGCCAGGCTTCGATCTGGCCGAGGCGCTGCCGGATCTGGAGGCGCTGGAGTCGGCGTTGTCCGATGCCAACACGCGGCTCCTCATCAAGGCGCACCTCTACGACAAGGTGATGCTTCCCCGCCCGCTGGACCGGGTGGAACTCGTACCCAACGAGGCGGAGATCAACGAACTCATCGGTCGTGTCGACGGCGTGATCACCGACTACTCCTCGGTGATGTTTGATGCGGCCCTGCTGCGGATTCCAGTGGTGTTCTACCCCTTCGACCTCGCCGACTACGTGCGGGCGTCCAGCACCTCGTTCGCCTTTGACTACGAATCGCTGGTGAAGGGACACGTCGCCAGGACGTATGCCGAACTGGTCGACGTGATTCATTCCGGCGCCTGGCGCACCTGGACGTTTCCCCCCGAGGTTCGCGATCAGGTGTGGGGTGAGGGTCCCGGCCCCGCGATGGTCGACTCCAACAGCGACCTCGTCGGCCAGATCACCAACATCGCAACATCGCGATTCGGCCCCGCGCGGTTTGGCAGGGCGCGGTTTGGCAGGGCGCGGTTTGGCAGGGCGCGGTTTGGCAGGGCGCGGGTCGGCGGGTCGGCAACGTGAACCAGCGCACCCCGCTGGTGAGCGTCCTGATGCCGGTGCACAACGGGGGCGACTTCCTCGACGCCGCCATCGACAGCATCCTGGGCCAGACCGAGACCGACCTCGAGGTGGTGGCGGTTGAAAACGGCTCCACCGATGGCTCGTCGGCGGTCTTGCGGCGACACGCCACCCGGGATGCCCGGGTACGGGTGATCGAGGCCGGGCCGGTGGGTCTGGTCGCTGCGCTCAACCTGGGACTCGCCGCCGCCACCGGCCGCTACCTGGCCCGCATGGATGCCGACGATCTTGCCGAGCCGGACCGCCTGGAGCTCCAGTTGGCATACCTGCGTGCCCATCCCGAAATCGGGGTACTGGGCACCGCCCACGACTACATCAATGCCGCCGGCACCCAGGTCGGGTCCCGGCGGTTCGTCACCTCGCCGAAACTGGTTGCTGCGTCGTTGTACTTCGGCAACCCGCTCGCTCACCCCACCGTGACGATCGACCGACGCCGCACCGGCGAACTGCAGTACACCTCCGGGTTTCCTGACGCCGAGGACCTGGCCCTGTGGCGGACGCTGAGCCGTCGAGGAGTGGCGCTGGCCAACCTCGATCGGGTGCTCCTGCACTATCGGGTCCACGCCGCCAGCGCCACCGCTCAGGATTCCGCACAGGTGGGCAGCAGCGACGTGGACGCGATCGTGGTTTCCAGCCGCTGGCGTGCCGACCGGGCACGATGGGCGATCTCTCGCACGTTCAACGCTCGGGCCAGAGGCGTCACGCTGTGGGCGTTCCTGGCGGGTGTGACGGCCCTCAACCTGCTCAATCTCCGCCGTCCCGAGGTGTCCCGCGCCTCCCTGGCGCGGCGCTCGGCACTTGGCATTGCAGCCTGGCTTCGCCAGGCAGACCGAAACCGGCGTTAGGCTCACGGGCTCTCGGTACCTGGACGAGGGTGCCCACCGCCTCTGAGAACCACTTCGTGTCCGACACCGCTGTGCGCCCAAGCCATCCTGCCGGACGAGTTGCCACCCTGGGCGCGCTCGGGGTGGTGTTCGGCGACATTGGCACCAGTCCCCTGTACTCATTGCGAGAGACGTTTGAGGGAGCGGGCCACGCCCCGCCACCCATCAACGAGGCCAACATCATCGGCGTGCTCTCGCTGGTGCTCTGGGCGGTGTTGTTGGTGGTGTCCCTCAAGTACCTGACGTTCGTCTTGAAAGCCGACAACCACGGGGAGGGCGGCATCCTCGCCCTCACGGCCCTGATCCGACCCAAAAACCCTCGCGATGCGTCTCGCCAGGCGGTGGTGCTGCTGATCCTTGGGCTGTTCGGCGCAGCGTTGCTCTACGGCGACGGCATCATCACCCCGGCCATCTCGGTGCTCTCCGCCGTGGAGGGCACCAGCGTGGTGACCGCGTCGATGAAACCGCTGGTCGTACCCATTTCGATCGCCATCCTGATCGGCCTGTTCAGCGTGCAGCGACGCGGCACCGCCGCCGTCGGCCGGGTGTTCGGCCCGGTCATGTTCGTGTGGTTTTTGGTGCTTGGCGTGCTCGGCATCACCCACATCGCCGATCAACTGGCGGTCCTGCGGGCGATCAACCCGTGGTACGGCGTCGAGTTCCTCATCAACAACGGTTCCCGCGGGTTCATCGCCCTGGGTTCGGTGGTCCTGGTGGTGACCGGCGTCGAGGCCCTGTACGCCGATATGGGCCACTTTGGCGTCTCCCCCATTCGCCGGGCCTGGTACAAGATCGTGCTGCCCGGGCTGGTGCTCAACTATTTCGGTCAGGGCGCCATGTTGTTGGCCCACCCCGAGAACATCGACAACCCCTTCTATCGCATGGCCCCCCGTTGGGCGTTGTGGCCGCTCGTGATCCTGGCGACCATGGCCACCGTCATCGCCAGCCAGGCACTGATCTCCGGTGCGTTCAGCCTGACCCGCCAGGCGGTACAACTGGGCTATCTGCCCAGGGTGCGCATCACCCACACGTCCGACGAGGCCGAAGGGCAGATCTACATCGGAGTGGTCAACTGGCTGCTCCTGGCCGCCTGCGTGGCCCTCGTGTTGATCTTCAGAAACTCCGGCAACCTGGCCGCCGCCTACGGCATCGCGGTCACGTCCACGATGTTCATCACCACGGTCTTGTTCTACCGAGTGGCCCGCGACCGGTTCGGCTGGTCGAAGTGGCCGACGATCGGGCTGACCACCGTGTTCCTGGTGGTCGACCTGGCGCTCCTCGGAGCCAACCTCCCCAAGATCCCCGAGGGCGGCTGGATTCCGATTGGTATCGGCCTGGTGCTGCTGCTGGTCCTGACCACGTGGTTCACGGGACGGGCGCTCACGGCTGCGCGGCTGGCCGACCGCGCCCGCCCGCTGTCCGAGTTCGCCGAGCAACTCGCAGAGGATCCCCCGCTGCGTGGCCCGGGCGTGGGCATCTACCTGGGCTCCAACCCCGACGTGGTTCCCCAGGCGCTGTCGTCGCAGCTACGCCACGCCCGTGTTCTACCCGAGAACGTGTGTGTGTTGGCCGTCCTGATCCAGAGTCGGCCCTACGTGCCCGAGGACGAACGGCTGACAGCCGTCAAACGTTCGAGCGGGGTCTGGCAACTCAAGATCCATCTGGGCTACTCCGACGACGTCGACGTGCCCAAGGAGTTGTCACGTCTCGGCACCGAGTTGACCGGACTCGACTTTTCAGCCGCCAGCTACGTCCTCGGTCGTGAGACCCTGCGGGTGACCGACCGACCCGGCATGGCCCAGTGGCGAGAGCACCTCTTCGTGTTCATGTTGCGCAATGCCACGACCGCGGATGCGTACTTCAAGCTGCCCCCCGAGCAGACGATCGAGCTCGGTGTCCAGGTGGAGATCTAGGCGCTTCCTCCGTACTCGTCCGGCTCGTCGCGGAGGAGACCGGCCGCCTTTTCAACAGCCCGCCGGGCTCGGGTGAGGCGGCGCTCGTCGATCGGCAACTCGGTGCCGCCTGCATCGATCGAATCGCGCAACCGGGCGATGGCCAGATCGGCCAGCTCCTCGGAGATCGCCTCAAGGCGTGCCCGCAGCTCGTCGAACTCTCCTGCCATCAGCTCGCTCCTCGGGGTTTGGTCACAGCGTCGTCGGTAGGGCGCGGACGGCGGGATGGGCCACCATCACCGGCGTGGGGCCCGTGGCCGCCGTGGCACCCGGGCGCCGCCCGTCAAGGTAGCCGGCCAGCACCCGGTACCGGGTCGGGCCGATCAACTCGACCACCTCGTCGCGAAGCGATTCGTAGACCGCTTCGGTACCGGTGAACGCCAGGTGCTCCTCGGTGCACCACCAGCCGAATTCGGACCCGCCCTCGCCCCAGTCGCGGCGGCGCCACTCGCGAAGCGTGTGCAGGTCGGCGCCGCTCTCGTCGGTGTGGTGCTCCAGCCGCAGAGGCAACTGCCAGCACACCTCGGGTTTCCAATCCATCGGCCGCTCCCCCGCCACCACCGCCGCCGAATGCAGCACACAGCCCGGGCCCGACCCAGCGGATGCATCGGCATCGTGACGGTTCAAAAAGATGCATGCGCCGTCGACCACCCGGGTCTTCCAGCCTTCGTCGGTGCGCTCGAAAGGTGAGCGGCGCCGGTCCGCAGGTCGAAGCTGCCATTGAGTTGGACCGAGTCGATCCACCGCTTCACGCACCCTGGCCCGGTCGTCAGCATCGCCGAAATGGGCTCCGTGGGTGCAGCAGCCGAGGGCGGAGGTCACGTCGGGTTCGGGTTCGATGCCCGGGCAACCCTGCCCCCACACACACTGCCAGGCGCTGGCCAGGAACGTCACGTCAAAAAGCCAGGTTCCCTCGTCATCATCGAGGGAAAACCACTCTCGGGCGGAGTCGGCGACGTTCACGGCCGAAACCGTAGTGCCCCGCACCTGCCCGATCGGCGGCGTCAACCACTCACCCCCCACGGGGTGCTAGCTGTATTCCTCTTCCAAGGCATCCTCCGCCATGCACCAGGTGGCGTGGCTGTCCTCCGGTTCGGCCCCGCACTCCTCACACGGCCCCTTGGGGACGGAGAAGACGGCTTCAATATCGATGTCAGAGCTTCGCTTGAGGGCACGTGCCTCTTCGAAACGACGATGACGACCCTTTTTCACGGGTCACGCTCCACGGGGTAGTAGTGCGGCGGTCATAGCGGAGCCGCACTACTGCAGCACCGCTACGGGTTCGATTCCAAGGTTCGTCAGCCTAGCGCCTGGATTTGGTTTCGACGATTCGCCCTGGCGGTTGGCGGTGGCTGCGCTACGCGCTGGTCGACCGAGGCTCCAACACCAGGCCGCTCCCGCGCTGAAAGGCCAGCGCCGACTGGCCGGCCACCAGATCCCGGATGGGATCGCCCACCAACTCGGCCCTCCAACCGCTCCCCAACCGGCCATCCGGGCCAGGGGCCAGCAACATCTCAACATCGTGACGGGTGGCCACGGTGGAAGGATCGAGGTCGAGATCCTTCGCCAACTGCTTGACCCACGTGGTCACCAGGCCGATCGCCGAACGCAGATCACCGGGCACCTCCGGCGATCTCAAGGATTCAGCGTCGGCCGGTTCGGCACCCTCGGAAGCGGCGATGACCGCCAGTGCATCCTCGGCTCGGCCGTGACGCAGGTTTCGGCCGTCCACGCCGCGCACCGCGCGAGCCGTCTTGACGGTGTCCGGCCGGGTCTGGGCCAGGCCGACCAGGCCCAGGTCGCTCAACAGGTTGCGCGTGGGCACGTCGTCGGAGGCGGCCGCCTCCTCCCGCCACATGGCCAACGCCTGCGCGGTCGCCAACGCCTGGCCCCGAAGGTGCCGCACCTCTTTGATGCGGGTCCAGGCCACCGCCGGATCCCGAGTGGTCCAGGAGTCGGTTCGTTCCTCCTCGATGGCGTCCGCCGCCCACGTCGTTCGGTCCCGCCGATCCAACTGCTCGATCAACCGGTCGGCAATGTCGAGCAGGTCGCGCACATCGGCGGCGGCGTAACTCAGTTGCGTCGGCTTCAGAGGACGCCGCATCCAGTCGGTGAGTCGGTCGCCCTTGGGCACCTTCTTGCC
Organism: Candidatus Microthrix parvicella Bio17-1; assembly: GCF_000299415.1. NCBI lineage: Bacteria > Bacillati > Actinomycetota > Acidimicrobiia > Acidimicrobiales > Microthrixaceae > Candidatus Neomicrothrix > Candidatus Neomicrothrix parvicella. Next base: position 7,745 of record NZ_AMPG01000010.1, on the reverse strand, counting down.
GGTCAATCGCTCAGACAGTGTGCCGAGCGATGGGTTGGAAAAGCCGACGAAGTTGGCGGCGACCTGGGTATCGAAGAGTTCGGTCGGGACCAGGCCGCATTCTCGGTGCAGGATTTCGAGGTCCTGGCGGGCGGCGTGCATCACCGCACAGCTGCCGCTCGCCAACACTTCCGACAGCGGGGCCAGGTTGACCGCCAGCGGGTCGATCAACGCCAGGCGGCCGGGCCACGCCACCTGCACCAGCGCAACCCTGGGGTGGTAGGTGCCCTCGCGATGAAACTCGGTGTCGAGCGCATACCGCTCGACACCCTTCCATTCGTCGAGGAGCTCATCGAAGCCGCCCTGGGTCTCGATCATCTCCCAGTCGGGTTGCTCCAACGGTCCCGAATCATTGCGAGCGGGCTTCCTATGCACTCGGCGGCCCGGTCTCCACCCGAAAGCCCACATTGATCCAGGCGTCGGTTCCACCCGTCACGTTGCGAGGCAGGTAACCCTGGCCGATCAGAAACTGGGCCGCCCGTTGGCTGCGTGCGCCGCTCCGACAGATGAGGTTGACCGGCTCCTCGGTGGGGATGGCCCCCAACCGTTCGGGCAACTGGGTCAGCGGCACCAAAATGGCGCCGGGTACATGGGCGAGCTCGTATTCGTCTCGTTCGCGCACGTCGATCAACGGCACCTCGGCTTCAAGGTCGGCCTGCAACTCGTCGACCGAGATCTGGGGGATGTCGTTACTCATGGGGGTCCCTCACGTGGTGGAGTTGCTCACACTACCGAGCCGTAGACCGCATTGGCACCTGCGCCGGTGCGTCCCGCGGCGACCGATGCGGCCAGGTCCTCGGCGAACGCGTCGATCACCCGATCGTGCCCAGGTGACAGCATGACGTGCAGCCCACCCTGCTGACGATCCAACGCCCAGTTGCGGGCGTCCATCTCTTCGGAGACACCTTCAAGGTCCAGGTCGCTACCAGGCTCGGTCGAGATCTCGAACACCGACATATCCGGTTCACCGGTGACACGAATGCCCTCGATCGCATCGACGGCGGCGCGGAACCCGTCGGTGGCGGTGGCCACCCGGCGGGCCTGCCGCTCATAGCCGTCACGACCCAGGTGCGAAATGGTGGCCCATGCACCCGCAATGGGCCCTCCGGGCCGGGTACCGGCGGTGGTGCGCGACGCGTACAGGCCGCCCGGCCACGCGTCGTACATAAAGGTCTGGCGATCGACGTAGTCGGGTGACGAGTACAGGATCACCGAGGCGCCCTTGTAGGCGTACCCGTACTTGTGGATGTCGGCGGACAGCGACGTGACGCCAGGAACCGACAGGTCAAACGGGGGAACCTCGCGTCCGATCGACCGCCAGAACGGCAACAGCCAGCCGCCCAAACACGCATCCACGTGGCACAACAACCCGGCATCGGCGGCGGTGGACGCGATCTCTGCGATCGGATCGATCACCCCGTAGGGGTAACAGGGCGCCGAACCCACCAGCAGGATGGTGCGCTCGTCGATCGACGACCGGTAGGCGTTCGGATCGGCCCGCATGTCGTCGCGTAGCGGGATGCGAACCCGCTCGACGTCGAGGTACTTGCATGCTTTTTCAAATGCGGGGTGCGCCGTCTCGGGGGCGAGAATCGTCGGGTTGATGATGCCGCGAGCCCGAGCCTCGTCACGCGCCACCTGCACGGCCAGGAAGATGCTCTCGGTACCACCGGAGGAGAGTGAGCCGGACCTGGGGGGAGCCCCCAGAAGCGCCGACGCCCAGTCGATGACGTCGCCTTCCATGTGGAGGAGGGTGCGATATCGAAACGGGTTGAGCGCGTTCTCGTGCAGGAACATCTCGGCGACGTCGTGCTGGAGTCGCTCGAGCTCGGGGTCGTCGGCGTTGTACACGAGGCTGAATGCCTTGCCACCCCGCCAGTCCAGGTCATCGGCGCGCTCCTCGGTCATGGTCGCCACCAGCTCGTCGACGGAGGTGCCCAGATCGGGAAAGCCGGCGGAGATCGAGGCCGACGGGTCGGGGGTCGATTCGCTCATGAGAGGTCTCCTGCGTCGTTTGCATCGAGGTTGGTCTGACGGTCCCAGCCCGGGTCCAGTTGGTCGATGAAGACGTCGATACGTTCGGTCTCGTCCTGCTCGCCGATCGCCTCTGCGGCAGTTCGTAGACCGACCAGACAGCGCAGGAAACCGCGGTTGGGTTCGAATGCCCAACGAACGTAACCGGACCCTCTCCAGCCGGAGTGGCGCAGCAGGTCCAGGCCCCGGTGATAGCCCACCCGGTAGGCCGCGTATCGCTCCAGGTCGTCGCGCCCATGGTCGCCGAGCGCAGCCCAGGCAACCGACCAGGTTGGGTAGCCGGCCACCACCGACGCAACCGCATCGCGCCCGACGGCGACGGCCAGCGCCTCGGTCAGCGGTTCGGGCGGCGGGGGCAACACGGTCTCAGGCGGGCCGTTCGACGACAGTCCGATTGATCGTTCCTCTGACATGGGAGGCGACCCTATCCGTTGGTCGGCGGACACATCACCCAATGTTCAGCGTGGCGCGATCACCAGCAGCGACCGATCGGGAAGGGCCCGGGCCAGACGCGGCACCTCGCCGCCCAAACCCGGCTCAACCCGCGGTTGGGTGACCACCACCATGTCGCCCGGTGTGGTCAGGTCGCGCAGCGCCACGGCAGGGCGGCGTCGCTCCACCGTCAATCGTCCCTGATCCTCCTCCATGCCCAGCATCTTGTGGGTGACCTGCTCCCGGGGCACCAGGATGGTCAGTTCCGCCCGGTGTGCCTTGGCCAGGCGGCGCGCCAGCAACACCGCCAGTTCTACCCCCGGGGCACCCGCCGGCGTGAGGTCGTGGTCCGACACGGCGATCACCACACGCTCGCAGTTCTCCGCAGGCCCCAATCGGGCCACCACCACCGGTACCGGGCTGGCGGCCAGCAGCGCATCCACCCGCTGTCCAAAGGCTGAACCGTTTCGATTGGCAAAGCCCTTCCAACCGACCAGCACCGCCGTGGCCGCCTGCTCCACCGACGCGTGCAACATGCCCGCAGATGGTGTCAGGTCGAGGCGCACCACCGAGGTCGCCTCCGCGCCCTCCCCCAGGATGGTGCGCTCGGCCTCCGCCAACTCGGCTCGTCGCGCCTTCACATCGGCCTGGGTCGCCTCGAGGTCCAGCACGGACACCGGCACGACCGTTCCCGTGTCGGGGGCGGCCAACATACCGGCAAGCCGCAGCACGTCCATCGAGCGTTTCGGGTCGCCCACCGGCACCAGCACCTTTTCGGCGGGTGCGCGGCGGCGCTCGGTGGGCGGCGGCAGTTGGGTCCCGAAACGAGTGGCCAACAGCGATGACACCAGGCTGGTCACCAGGATCACCAACACCACGGTGTTAACGGTGACCTCCGAGATCAGCCCGGCGCTCAAACCAACGAATGCGGCAGCCAACGTGGCTGCGGCACGGGCGGTGGAGAGCGACGCCATGATGCCGATCTCGGTGTTGGTGTAGCGGAAAAGTTTTCCGGCGATGAACGCCGCCACCATCTTGGTTCCCACGGCCACCAACGAGAACACCCCGGCCCGCACCAGAATCGCAGGACGATCGATGACGACGCCCAGGTTCACCAGCATGCCCACCGAGATAAGAAAGACGGGGATGAAGAACGCCGAGCCGAAAAACTCGATCCTGCTTGAGAGCTCCGACCCCTCAGACACCAGCCGGTTGAGTGCCAGCCCCGCCAGGAAGGCACCGATGATCGGTTCCAGGCCCGCCAGCTCGGCCAGGCCCGCAGACAGAAACATGGCGGCCATGATGAACAGAAACCGCACCGACCGGTCCTGTCCGACGCTGGCGAAAAACTGGCGGCCCAGCCAGGGAAGCACGACCACGATGAACACCACCACGGCACCTGCGGTGGGGATCAGCTTCAGCACGAACCCGGGGGTCAGCCTGCCCTCATGGCTCTCCACCAGGAGTTCAAGGGCGGTCAGTGCGGCCGTGTCGGTGACGATGGTGGCGCCGACGGTGATGGCAACCGATCGGGCCTTGGTCAGGCCCAGGCGTTGCACCACCGGGTAGGCCAGCAGCGTGTGTGGCGCCCAGCTGATGGCCAACAGGATCGCGGCGGTGGTGGTGAACCCCAGGGCCAGGTTGACCGGGATGGCCACTGCGAACGGGATGATGAAGGTGAGTGCGCCGAAGGTCAGCGCCTGGGATCGCCGCTCCCGGAATTCCTCCAGGTCCAGCTCCAACCCTGCCTGGAACATGAGGTACAGCAGTCCGGCGTTGCCGAGCACCTCCACGGTGCCCTCTCGCTCCAACAGGCCCAATGCCGAGGGCCCAATCAGGATGCCTGCGCCGATGAGCCCGATGATCGACGGCATGCGCACGGCCCGGGCCGCAAGTGGGGCGATCAGCACCAGGACAAACAGCAGCGCTAGAACCAGGGCTGGTTCGAACAAGGGGGTGGAGAAGGCAGCCATGTGTTTGGGGGTCGCGGGGAACCTTCCTCCGGCGAACGAGCCAGGCTACTCCCCACCCCCACCGGTCACCCGCCCGGGGGCAAGCGGCAGGTCAACCAGTGGCTGTCGAGGCGGCGAGGAACCGGCTGAACGCCTCCCACCAGGCGTCGGGTGCCTCTCGTTGGGGTGAATGGCCGGCTTCGGGTATCACCGCCAACTCGGCCCCGGGGATCGTGCGGGCAAGTGCTCGACTGCCATCCAGAAAGGGCCCGTCCTGCTCCCCCACCATCACCAGCGTGGGTGCGCGGACGTGGGCCATGCGGTCAAGCCGGTCGGGGCCGCTCACCAGCAATCGCCCCATCGTGGCGTACATGGCGGGCTTTGCGGCCAGAAACTTGGCCCGATCGAGCGCCACCAGATCGGGGCGCGTTTCGCGTATGCTGCGGGCAGCAGCGGTTTCCAGCGGCGACGCACCAAACGCGTCGATCACGTCTGCAAGACCCTGCATGCCCTCGGATTGTGCCAGTGCAATCCCCAACTCGAGGATCTCCGGATCCATGCCCGGCACCGGCCCATGGGTGGTGTCCATCAGCACCAACCGACTGACACGTTCGGGGCGCTCTGCGATCAGTTGCTGAGCGATGAAGCCACCCATGGAATGACCCAGAAGGTCGAAACGGTTCCAGCCGAGATCATCGGCCAGCGCCAGCAGATCGGTGGCGAACAGTTCCAGGCTGTACCCCCCAGGGTCGTCGGGGCCGCCTGTGGCCCCGTGGCCCCGAAGGTCCGGCACCACCACGTGGTGACCCAACTGCGCCAGCGGTTCGATCCAGTCGGCAAAATCCGCTCGACCACCGGTAAAGCCGTGCACCAGAAGCAAGGGGCTCCCTCCCGCGCCCGCCTCGTCGAAGTCCAGGCGCCAGGTGGGCGATGGCCCGTCGAGGTGCCCGACCGGAGCATCCCCTCTCAACGGGCTCACACGATGTCGAGCATGCGCTGCAACGCCACCCGCGCCCACTCGGCGGTCTCGTCATCAACACGGATCTCGTTCACCACGTTGCCTTCGACCAGGTTCTCCAAAACCCAGCACAAGTGCGGTGCGTCAATACGGAACATGGTGGAACATGGGCACACCAGCGGGTCGAGCGACACGATGGTGCGGTCGGGGTTCTCATCGGCCATGCGCTGCACCATGTGGACCTCCGTGCCCACACCGATGACCGAGCCCGGCGGAGCCTCCTCGGTGACGGTGCGCAGGATCACCTCGGTCGAACCTACCGTGTCGGCCAGTTCCACCACGTCGTGAGAGCACTCGGGGTGCACGACCACAATTCCGTTGGGGTGCTCGGCCCGGAAGGCCGCAATGTGCTCCGGCCGGAAGCGTTGATGCACCGTGCAGTGGCCCTTCCACAACAGGAAGGTGGCCGCCTTTGCGTCGGCCTCCGCCAGGCCACCAAGGTCCTTGCGTGGATCCCAGACCGCCATGTCGGACTCGCCGTAACCCATATCGAACCCGGTGTTGCGGCCCAGGTGTTGGTCGGGGAAAAAGAGCACCTTGGTGCCCTCGCCTTTGGCGAATGCCCACTCCAGCACCGCCCTGGCGTTGGAACTGGTGCACACGGCGCCACCGTGGCTACCGACGAACGACTTCAACGCAGCCGATGAGTTCATGTAGGTGATCGGGACGACCTTCTCAATGTCGGTCACCGCCGCCAGTTCGTCCCAGGCGTCCTCCACCGATTCCAGATCGGCCATGTCGGCCATCGAACAGCCGGCGTTCAGGTCGGGCAGCACCACCCGCTGCTCCGGCGAGGTCAGCACGTCGGCGGCCTCAGCCATGAAATGCACGCCGCAGAACACGATGTAGGTGGCCTCGGGCCGCGCCTGAGCCAGCTTGGCCAGCTTGAAGCTGTCGCCTCTCGCATCGACCCAGCGAATGATCTCGTCACGTTGATAGTGGTGCCCCAGGATGAACAGCCTGTCGCCAAGCGTGGCCTTGGCGGCGGCGATCCGCACGTCCAATTCCTCGGGCGAGGCGTCTGTGTAGGCGGCTCCCAGCCGGCCTTGGAGTCGCATCATTCCGGTGGCCTCTCCGCGGGCGATGGAGGAGTATCCCGCCGCAGCAGCATACGGCGTGATCAGGCCGCACCCCGAACGGCCGGAATGGGCCAAACAGCCCTGGTTCCAATTCCCGATTGATTTGGTCGGGTTTAGGCGTAACATGACCCGTCGTGCTGGCGGACATCGTGGGTTGGATCGACCCGGGCCTGGTGATTGGAGGGCTCCTCGGTGGATTCACCATGGGGCTCACCGGCATGGGCGGCGGCGCTTTGCTCACCCCGATGCTGGTGCTGGTCTTCGGTGTGTCGCCCACCGCAGCCGTCGGTTCCGACCTCGTGACGTCGCTTGCGGTGAAGCCCTTCGGTGGCGCCATCCACGCTCGGGCCGGCACCGTGCGTTGGGACCTCGTGCGATGGCTCTCATTGGGGTCGGTACCCGGTGCTTTGGCCGGTGTGACGCTGCTTCATGCCGTCGGTGCCGGCGCCGATGAGCTGGTGAAGATCATGCTGGGCTTCACGCTGCTGGCTGCCGCCGCCGTCATGGTGTGGCGGGCCCGCAACCCGGTGCCCGATCATGTGGGCCCACCGACCCCGGTGCGGCCCATCCCCACCGTGGCGCTCGGGTTGATCGGCGGAACGGTGGTTGGCCTGACCTCGGTGGGCTCCGGGTCGCTCATGATCGCCGTACTCACCCTGCTCTACCCGAAGCTCAAACGGTCGGAACTGGTGGGCACCGACCTGGTGCAGGCGGTACCGCTCGTGGGCGCAGCCGCCCTTGCCCACATGAGCATTGGAAGCGTTTCGGCGGCGATCACCGGGTCGCTCATCCTCGGCAGCCTGCCCGGCATCATCCTTGGTGCCCGGGTCTCGGCCCACTACGACGGCAGGCTCGTTCGGGCGGCCATACCCGCCATCCTCGGTGCCTCAGCGCTCAAGCTGCTCGGGGTGCTGTGAGCCCGCCGACTCACCGCACCGGATGGCGTATTGAGCAGCTGCTGAACGCAAGTTAGGGTCGGCGGTGTGACACCGATCGAAGTACGGCCGTGGCTCCTCCGTTTACGCGCATCGGACAGGACCCGCATGAACGCGTTGGGTGTGATGCTCGCCGCGTCCGCCCTCATTGCCGGGTGCGCCTGCGCCCCCGCTCCTGTGCCAACCACCCGCCCACCGCGCCCCACCACTCCACGCCCCACCACTCCACGCCCCACCACTCCACGCCCCACCACTC
>NZ_AMPG01000009.1 GCF_000299415.1 Candidatus Microthrix parvicella Bio17-1 | reverse complement strand
CCACCACAATCACCCCCACCACAATCACCCCCACCACAATCACCCCCACCACAATCACCCCCACCACAATCACCCCCACCACAATCACCCCCACCTGACAAGGAGCAACACTCATGGCCAAGGAGAAGTTCGAGCGGAACAAGCCTCATATGAATGTGGGGACGATGGGTCATATTGACCATGGTAAGACGACGTTGACTGCGGCGATTTCGAAGACGTTGGCTGATCGGGTGGAGGGGAACGAGGCGACTGCGTACGACAATATTGATAAGGCTCCGGAGGAGCGTGAGCGTGGGATCACGATCAATGTGTCGCATGTGGAGTATTTGACTGAGAACCGGCATTATGCGCATGTGGATATGCCTGGTCACGCGGATTATATTAAGAACATGATTACGGGTGCGGCGCAGGTGGATGGCGCGATTTTGGTGGTGTCGGCGGCTGATGGTCCGATGCCGCAGACTCGTGAGCATGTGTTGTTGGCTCGTCAGGTGGGTGTTCCGTCGATTGTTGTGGCGTTGAACAAGGTTGACATGGTTGATGATGAGGAGTTGTTGGAGTTGGTGGAGCTTGAGGTTCGTGAGCTTCTGAGCGAGTTTGAGTTCCCGGGTGATGATATTCCGGTGGTGCCGGTGTCGGCGTTGAAGGCGCTTGAGGGTGATGAGGCTGCTCAGGATCAGGTGATGGAGTTGATGGCGCAGGTGGATGCGTATATTCCGCAGCCTGAGCGTGATTTGGATCGTCCGTTTTTGATGCCGATTGAGGATGTGTTCTCGATTACTGGTCGTGGGACGGTGGTGACGGGGAAGATTGAGCAGGGTGCTGTTCATACTGGTGATGCGATTGAGATTGTTGGTTTGAAGCCGACGCAGAAGACGACGTGTACGGGTGTGGAGATGTTCCGTAAGTTGTTGGATGAGGGTCAGGCTGGGGACAATATTGGTGCGTTGTTGCGTGGTGTGGAGAAGGATGAGGTGCAGCGTGGGCAGGTGTTGGCTGCTCCGGGGTCGATTACTCCGCATACGGATTTTGAGGGTCAGGTGTATGTGTTGACCAAGGATGAGGGTGGTCGGCATAAGCCGTTTTTCTCGGCGTATTCGCCGCAGTTTTATTTCCGGACGACGGATGTGACGGGGACGGTGACGTTGCCGGCGGATAAGGAGATGGTGATGCCTGGGGATAACACGTCGATGACGGTGGAGTTGATTGCGCCGATCGCGATGGAAGAGGGTTTGCGGTTCGCGATTCGTGAGGGTGGTCGTACGGTTGGTGCGGGCCGAGTCACCAAGATCATCAAGTGAGGGTTGGTTATGGCATCTGACAAGCGCATCAAGGCGACGATGGAATGCACCGAGTGCAAGCGTCGCAACTACACCACGGTGAAGTCCAAGGTGAACACCCGGGAACGCTTGGAACTCTCCAAGTTCTGCCCGTGGGACCGCAAGCACACCGTGCACCGCGAGACTCGCTGACCCCAGCGTCGGCTGTATGACCGAGAATGTACCCATGGCCGGACGCCCAGCGTCCCGCCATGGCGCGTCCCGGATTCAGCCGCTGCGTAACGTTGACGGGGCCGTCTCGGTCGAACTCACATCGACCCCACCCGACCTCTACTCAACAGTGCCGCCGCTGGCACGCATTCTGAACGCCGTGCCCGACGGCCCGGCGGGCGACAAACAGATGTCGGCATGGGTCGAGGCGGCACAAGCCGGGGACCGCGAAGCCTTCCAATCGCTGGTGGCCGCCACCTACCGGGATGTATTCACCCTTGCGTTGCGCCTGTGCAGGTCGGAGGACGATGCCCTCGATGTCGCACAGGAGGCCTACCTGCGCGGGTACCGCAGCATCGGCAAGTTTCGGGGCGACGCCAAGTTTTCCACCTGGATGTACCGCATCACGGCCAACTGTGCATCGACCCACCTGAAGAAGCGTTCCCGGCATCGCCACGATGCCCTGGACGATCAGCCGGAACCAACGGACGCCGAGCCCAGCCGCGATCCGGTTGGCAGGGCGGAGAGCACCGAACTGCGGGCCCGTCTGGACGAGGCGCTGGGCACGTTGGCGCCCAAGCTCCGGGCGGTGGTGGTTTTGCGCGATATCTACGACCTGACCCACGAGGACATCGCCGATCAGCTCGGCATTTCGGTCTCGGCGTCCAAGGTGCGGCTACACCGAGCCCGACATCAGCTGCGCGACCAGCTGTTGCCCGACATTGTGGTGGGCAGCCGTGATCTGTGAGGACATCGCCGATTCGTTGCCGCAGGCAGTGGATGGCACCGACGGACTGAAGGCGGCGCATCGCGCCCATGTGGAGACGTGCCTTCGGTGTCAAGCAGAACTGGTGCAGTATCGGAAGCTGCTCCGGGCCATGCACTCGTTGCGAACCGAGGTGATTGAGCCGGCGCCGGGTGCATTGCCAGAACTGCTGGCCGCTGTCGGTGAGGTTGGCGAACACCAGGCCATTCGGTCGTTGATCAACCGCCGCCGGGTGGCCTACGTCGGGGGAATCGTTGCAGCTACGGCCGCCGGCCTCACAGGGGGCGTGTTGATCGCCGCTCGGTCGCGCCGGTCGCGGCCCGCAGCGGCCTCGGCCTGAACCTGTCCTCCCACGCTGAATGGTGCTGCCGGCTGGCGGATCGAGCATTCAGCTTCCGGTCGGGTAGCCGCCTCCGGTAGGCTTGCGGGTTCACCAACACCTTCGGGTGTTGCGAAGGGCAGTAGCTCAATTGGCAGAGCACCGGTCTCCAAAACCGAAGGTTGAGAGTTCAAATCTCTCCTGCCCTGCAAGTCAAGTTCCCTACGGGCGTCATGGCTGGTTGTGGTGACCTCAATGTTCTCTCCCTGGTCCCACCCAGCGCCGTAGCGCCACCACACGACTCCGGGCGTGACGGTGAGTGCCCGGTGCCCGGCCGGAATCGCGACGGCGGTGGCGACCTGCGGGTAGTCGCCGTCCCTCACCGACTGGATCAGCTGAGCAGTGTCCATGGGCGCAGAGTAACGGGAGGGAGTGACGCTCAGGGCGTGCCGGTGATGGTGCGTACCACCGCTGCCCGTCGAGCGTCGGCCGGGATGAACAGCTCGGGCCAGTCCGGCAGCTCGATGTGGTTCCGCCACCGGGTGAGGTCCAGGTCCCATGCGGTCCGTCCGCGTCGTGATGCGAGGTGCTCGGCTTGAGCGATCGCCCGCGCGGTCTCAGCAACGGACCATCCGTTGAGTTCCATGGTCCTGGCGACGATGTCGTCCTCCAGCCCTTCACGGCGTGCGTAGCCGACGTGCTGGGTGAGGTGGCAGGTGCGGCACAAAGCGACGATGGCGGTGAGCACCTGGCGCTTGGTGGCCACGTCGAACGACCACATCTCATGGGTTTCCCAGGTCCGCCACCTACGGGCGATCGTCACCTCGCCACACCATGCGCACGACCCTCCAGTCGTTCGTCCCGCTGCACGCCGGAGGCGTTGCCAACCGTCCGGCTCGATGACCGTCCGCAAGGAAGAACCGTAGGTGGAGCGGGGGAGCATCGAAGGCTGGATCGCCACGTGGATCAGTGGCCGTTCGAGCTGTAGTGCCAGGATTCCTGAGGCCAGTTCGTGAGTCCGAACCGTTTGCTGTTCGCGAGCAGCCAACGGGAGCATTGGTCGCCAAGTCGGACCGTCTGGCCGCCGCAGGTGAAGTCGATCGCCAGCCCCCGTTCGTGCATCGAGGTCCCGGGCTTGGCCGTGGGCGGCCGACAGGCGGTCGACGGCTTCTCGTAGATGTCGTAGCTCGAGGGCCCGCAGTTGTTGCGCCTGGTTCTGATCTGACCTTGAGGGTCGCGGTATCCACCTCCGCCAAGCGGGAGTCCAGCCGCCTGGGCCGCTGCGAACAGCGCTGCGACGTGAGGGGAAATACACCGGTGGACGGTGGTCGTGCCTCGACGGTGTCGAACAGGAACGGTCTGACTTGCAGGGACGGCACCCGACACGGCCGCACAAGCTGCGGGGCCGCCGGGGGAGGCGGCGCCACCCTCACCAGCCGGGCCGGGGATGCATGTACCGGCATCGGTCCCGAGCTTGGTCAGGAGCGTCGCCGCCGCGGACGCAGTTGCCATGAACGGCTGATGACGGCCCTTGTTGAAGGTGACCCACGGCTTCCACGATCCGCCCGCCTCGGACCAGACGGCGTTGGCCATCTTGGCGTTGTCCCACGGGTTGCCCCAGTCGCCCATCGCCATCTTGTCGGGGTGGTAGTAGCCGTTGATCTGCCAGAGCCCGTAGTCGACGCTGCGATGGGAGTCGGTGTTCTGGTTGGTCAAGTGCGGTCGGTGGCTGCTCTCGGCTGAAGCGATAGCGACCGCCAGCGTGAGGTCCTCACCGGTGAAACCAGCGGCGGCGGCCACCTGGGCGACATGGACGGGGTTGAGCGTGTCTGGCCACGGTCCGACAGCAGGAAGACCCTGGCCGGGCGGCAAGACACACGACACCCCGCCGATGGATGCGGCCGCCGCTTGCTGTTGGTGCGAGTAGCCCATTCCCATCATCGCTCCACCACCAAGAAGGATTGCGGCCATCAACGCTCCGAGGATCTTCATCGCCAACGCGCTACCGCCGCGCAGTGGGATTGGTCGGCGAGAGACGGTTCCGGAATGGGCGGAGCGAGCCCCACCATCAGCGCAGGCGACCCGGCGGAACCAGAAGCCCGCCTGATGGTGAGGCTCTAGCGAGGTGGCTAGTCCCGCCTGGCTTCAAGGGGGTGCTTGAAGCCTTGCTCAAACCGTACAAGAACTCTCAGCTCGGGCAGCCCGACTGGGATGCAGCCTCTTTCCGGAGGAGAGAAATCTCGGTGTCACTTACGAGCGTAGATGTGCCTTTTCCTCCGATACGGCGGGTCGTACTCGCTGACGACGAATTGAGCTGACCAGGACCGCCGCTCGCTCCGCAGGAGGGGTATCCAGCTCCCTCAGGGTCAGCTCACCGAGCTGAGGTGGCGGCTGACCCGCTCGTCCGAACTACCCTCGCAGGTAGGTTCCCGAGGGGTTGGAGATGCTGGGTGACGACGTTCCGGCAGTTGTTGGAGGAGTTCGAGGGGGCGGCGAAGTCGCAGGCCGCGAAGGGTCGCCGGTTCGAGGAGTTTTGCGAGGCGTATTTTCAGACTGATCCGGTGTGGGCGGAGCGGTTCGATGCGGTGTGGTCGTGGATGGACTGGCCTGGCCGTGCTGGGGCGGCCGACACTGGGATCGATTTGGTGGCTCGTGAGCGGGGCACCGGGGATTTGGTGGCGATCCAGTGCAAGTTTTATGCACCGACGGCGTCGTTGTCGTGGCCGAACGTTGCGACGTTTGTAGGGATGTTGGGTCGGCCCGAGTTCACTTCGGGGATGATCGTGTCCACGGCCGGGGCGGAGTCCCCCAAGGTGGAGGTCAACCTCGATAGCCACGCCAAGGACACGACGATGTGGCGGGTGGCCGACTTTGAGGAGTCTGCTCTCGATTGGAACTCGTTCAGGATCGAGAAGCCAGCCGAGTTGGCGCTTCAGGATCCGCTGAAGCTCCGCCCTCACCAGGTTGACGCGATCGACGACGTGACGGCGGGGCTGGAGACGGCGGATCGCGGGCAGCTAATCATGGCGTGCGGCACCGGCAAGACCCTCACATCGCTTCGCTTGGCCGAGAAGCAGGTGGGTGTCGGGGGCTCGGTGCTGTTCCTGGTGCCGTCGATCAACCTGCTGTCGCAGTCAGTGAAGGCGTGGGCGAGCAACGCTGAGGTGTCGCTGGCGACGTTCGCCGTTTGCTCGGACGCCCACGCAGGAAAACGGCGCAGCGACGAGGACATGTCGGCCAACGACCTGTCGATCCCGGCGTCCACGAACACCCAGGCGCTCTTGGACGCGGTCAATGCGCGGGCTACTGACAGCAACATGACGGTGGTGTTCTCCACCTACCAGTCGATTGATGTGATCACCCAGGCCCAGGAGGACGGGATCGGTCAGTTCGATCTGGTGATCTGCGACGAAGCCCACCGCACCACCGGCGCCTTCTCCGACATCGACGACCAGTCGACGTTTACCAAGGTCCATTTCAATGAGTACGTGAACGCCGCTAAGCGGCTGTATATGACCGCAACACCCCGGGTGTATGGGGACCAGGCCAAGGCCAAGGCGGCCGAGGGCGACGTGTTGGTGGCGTCGATGGACGACGTGTCGACGTTCGGGCCGATCTTTCACGAACTCGCTTTTGGCGAAGCGGTCGCTCAAGGCCTGTTGTGTGACTACAAGGTCATCGTGTTGGCGGTCAATGAGGACGCCGTGTCGTCGGCGTTCCAACGCCAGCTCGCCAAGACCGACGGTGAGCTCGGCTTGGACGATGTGTCGCGGATCGTGGGCTGTTGGCATGGCCTGTCCAAACGCGGACCGCAGTTCGATGACGACGACGTTCCGATGAGGAGGGCGGTCGCGTTCTCGTCGACCATCAAGCAGTCGAAGGCGTTCACCGATGCGTTCCCCGAGATTGCCAACGAGGTGTTCGAGGACCGCAAGCACCGCAACGCAGTGAAGGTCGAAGCCCAGCACGTTGACGGCAAGACCAACGTGAAGGTCCGGTCCGAAGCGATTGCCTGGTTGGAGGAACCACCGGGCCAGGGCGTTTGTCGAGTGCTGTCGAACGCCCGGTGCCTCACCGAAGGGGTCGATGTACCAGCGTTGGACGCGGTGCTGTTCCTCCAGGCCCGGAAGAGCATCGTCGACGTCGTTCAGGCGGTCGGCAGGGTGATGCGCCTCGCAGAGGGCAAGGACTTTGGGTATGTGATCTTGCCGGTCGGGATCCCGGCCGGTGTCGCGCCCGAGGACGCCCTTCGCGATCAGAAGAGCTACAAGGTGGTCTGGCAGGTCCTCCAAGCGCTCCGGTCCCACGACGAGCGCCTCGAAGCCGAGATCAACAAGATCGACATCAACAAGACGTCATCGAAGATCCGGGTGATCGGGATCGGTCTCGGCAACGGCGGCGACGATCCTGCCAACCCCGGCGACAAGCTCAAGACCACCGAATCAGCCAAAGGCACCCAGCTCGAACTCCCGGACCTTCACGAGTGGCACGACGCCCTCTACGCCCGGATCGTGGAGAAGGTCGGCAACCGCAAGTACATGGCCAACTGGGCCGACGACATCGCCAAGATCGCCGCAGCCCAGGAGACTCGCATCCGCGGACTCCTTGCCCATCCCGACCAAAACCCCGAGGCTGTCGCCCGGTTCGACGAGTTCCTCGCCGCCCTCCAGAACAACCTCAACGATGCCGTCACCCGCGAAGACGCCATCGGGATGCTCTCCCAGCACCTCATCACCCGGCCAGTGTTCGAAGCGCTCTTCGGCCACGACCAGTTCACCGCCGCCAACCCCGTGTCCCAAGTGATGGACACCATGATCGCCACCCTCGATGACGCCAACCTCGCTGCCGAAACCGCAGCGCTCGAAGGGTTCTACGAACACATCCGCATGCTCATCGGCGGGATCGACACCGCCGACGGCCGCCAACGCGTCATCACCGAGCTCTACGAACAGTTCTTCCGCAAGGCCCTCCCTAAGCCTGGATCCACCGGTGTTTGATAACAGTCGCGGATTGTGACGTTTGACTGACGCCCATTCATGGTTTGGTGTGGTTTCTGTGGTTCGGGGCGCGCCGAAACCAGGATCGTGGCAGGGTGGGGTGTGTCCGGACGGTCGGTGTTGTATGGCGGGTTCGGGGCCGCCAGGGTGGGAGCTATCCCGACCAGCGGGGCATGGCCGCGATCGAGGAGTTGCATGCTTGGATCCATTCGGCTGCGGGCCAGTCGAGAGGTCCGGAGATCCTCGGTTTGCCTTGTGGGCGACACACCCGGACCGCGAACGCGATGTACAGGTGCCGGATCGTGGCGAGGGTGGTGCGTTGTCGGACCGGGAACCCGTCGGTGTCGAAGTTGGTCGCCCAGCGGGCGATGTTGTGGGCGATCCCCGCGCAGATCACCCACGCGGCGTTGGCGTGACGGTCTGCCGACGGGATGTGGGCGAGCCCAGCGGCTTTGAGATCACGGATGTTCAACTCCACGATCGCGTGGGCACGATGGTAGGCGTCGGCCTCGACGGTTGGGAGCCCGTTCGAGGTGATGAACGCGTGGTGTTCCCACGTATCAAAGAGCGCACCGTCGGCGGTGTTACGGACCCGACGGCAGATGATCCGCCCCCACTTGTCATCGAAGATCTGGGCGACCTGGGCAACACCGGCCGGATAGACGATTGGCTCCCAACGGTCCTCGGGAACCGTGTTGATCAGGTCCCACATCCGCGAAGTTCGTTTCACCGTCACCGAATACCCGACATTCAGGTGAACACACCGGTCGATCAACTTCTCGGACCAGAACCCCGAATCGGCCCGGATCTCGATCGGTCCGACGTGCCCCGCCCGCCGAAGCCGACCAACAACGATCGACAACATCCGACGCGAACCGGCAGCGGTGTGGGCGTTGCCGTCACGGTTCCCACACGCGACGATCTCCCCGGTGTCGGCGATCGTGGCGACCAGCGGGTGATAGCCCAACTCTTTGGTGTAGCCGTAGGCGGCGCCTTCCTTCGCGGAGGAGAACACCCGGGCGATCGTCGAGTCGAAATCGACGACGACGGTGCCGTGACGCCACGGGGCCAGCCCGGCGTTCCACGCCCGGACGAACAACTCACCCGCGAGCAGATCGAGCTGGGTGACCGACACTTTGTCGAAACACCGAAGCCACGTGCCCAACGTGGACGGCGCATACGTGTGATGAGCCAACAGCTGGTTGGTAGCACCAGCGCGGAGCCGGTTGGCGTGGTCGATGTGGGAACCACCCGCGATCATCGTGGCGACCAGCGTTTCCAGCTTCGGTCCGACGTTCGCCGACCCATCCCCTTGGACGTTCACCCACCGCTGTGCGGTCTCGGCGACACCCAACCGTTCGAACATGGCTGAGACCAACATCAGCCCGCCATCACCAGACAGTTTCGGATCGTCAAAGTCGATCTTGATCGGACCGTTGCCATAGACCAGACTGCTCACCGGCAGTGCCTCCTCGTGCGTGGAAATCTTTGTGCTTTGAACACTCGAAGTTTCCCACCCCAAGGGGGCACTTGTCGCGTTGAGGAACATTCAACTCATGTCACACGCAAACCCCACCGGTGGATCCAGGCTAAGACTGTCCAAGCACTCGGTATCGTCTACACCCCTGTCGAGATCGTCGACTTCATCAACCGCTCCGTCAACGATCTCCTCGTCAAGCACTTCGACGGAACCACCATCTCTGACGAAGGCGTGCACGTTCTCGACCCGTTTACAGGGACCGGCACCTTCATCTCCCGTTTGCTCGACTCCGGCCTGATACAACCCGAAGACCTCGACCGCAAGTACCGGGAGGAGCTCCACGCCAACGAGATCGTCCTGTTCGCGTACTACATCGCAGCAATCAACATTGAGACCACCTACAACGCCCTCGCTCAAGGCAACGCGTACATGCCGTTCGATGGGATCGTGCTCACCGACACGTTCCAGCTCTCCGAAGCAGGGGACCCAATGGACGAACTGTTCTTCCCCCGCAACAACGCCCGGGCCGACAAACAGAAGACGCTCGACATCAGAGTGATCGTCGGCAACCCGCCGTACTCCGTCGGGCAGACGTCCCAGAATGACGACAATCAGAACCTCGACTATCCCACCCTCGATGCATCGATCGCATCGACGTACGCCGAGCGATCTTCAGCGACGTTGAAGTCCAAGCTCTACGACTCGTATATCCGTGCCATCCGTTGGGCATCCAACCGCATCCAAGCCTCCCCCGACGGCGGAATCGTCGGCTTCGTCTCCAACGGCGGCTGGATTGATTCCAACTCAGGCGATGGGATCCGCCTCACCCTCGCCGACGAATTCCACCACATCTACATCTACAACCTACGCGGCAACCAACGAACGTCCGGCGAACAATCACGACGCGAAGGCGGGAAGGTGTTCGGATCGGGAAGCCGCAACACCGTGGCCATCACCCTCCTTATCCGCCAACCGGGATCACCCCCCACCGGCGGCGCACAAATCCACTATCACGACATCGGCGACTACCTCAACCGGCAGGCCAAGCTTGAACTGGTCAAACGTGCCACCGTTGCCAACCTCCTTTGGGACTCAGTCCAGCCGAATTCCTCCGGCGACTGGATCAACCAGCGTGATGCCACATACGACATGCACATCCCGCTAGCGGGAGTTGGCGGCATCTTCCACACCAAGACACTCGGTCTCGTCACAGCGAGGGACGCGTGGGTTTACAACTCCTCTCAATCGAAACTCTCGGCCAACGTCGAGCGCATGATCAGCCACTACAACTCTCAGGTTGGCGACTACCTCCGTGCCGTGGCGACTGAGGGGGTGGCCGACACCAAGGAGGGGGCCGCCGCGTTCGCCGACCGAGATGACACGAAACACAGCTGGGACCGAGGTGATTTCGCTCGCATGGCGAAAGGCCAGCGATACGAACTGACCGACGACATGCTCCGCACCAGCCTGTATCGGCCGTTCCTAAAGCAGCGTGTCGCGTTCGATAGAACCGTCAACAACGACACCTACCAGCTACCGAAGCTCTACCCCACGCCAGAGGCGACGAACCGGGGAATCAGCATTGTCACGCAGGGTTCAAAATCCCCATTTGGCGTCACAGCCACGGACACGATCCCTTGTCTCCATCTGATCGGCTCTGACGCGACATCGTTCTTGGCCCGTTGGCGGTACGAGGAGCCTGACGACGCTGACAGTCTCTTTGGCGGCGAGTCCGGCTGGAGGAAGGTCTCCAACCTCAACCCCGATGCCGTCCGCCGCTTCCAAGTAACCCTTGGGCCCGACATCGACGACGACGACGTTTTCCACTTCGTCTACGGCGCCCTCCACTCGCCAGAGTTCCGGGAGCGGTACGAATCGAACCTCAAGAAGGAAGCACCCCGCGTTCCGCTGCCCGGCAACCGGGCCTCCTTCGACGCCTACCGAGACGCTGGCGCAGCACTCATGGGACTCCACATCGGCTACGAAACCGTCGAGCCCTACCCGCTCGAAGAGCAGTGGCAACACGGCGCCGACCCCACCACCGACCCGTCGGTCCTCCGCGTCGGCGACAAGAAGATGCGTTACCCCAAGGTGACTGACCCCAAGACTGGCAAGAAGGTCCCGGACCGCACCCAGCTGATCTACAACCCGCACCTCACTCTGACCGGCATCCCCGAACGAGCCCACGACTACAAGCTCGGAACCCGCAGCGGCGTCGACTGGATCATCGATCGCTACTACATCAAGACCGACAAGGCCTCCGGCATCGTCAACGACCCCAACGACTGGGCCGACGAACATGACGACCCCCGATACATCCTCGACCTCATCGGCCGCGTCATCACCCTCTCACTCCAAACTCTCGACGTCATCGAATCCTTACCTTCCCTTTTTCCCGCATCATCACAACTAGGTCGAACCTCATGACTCCAGCCAGAAAATCAAGAATGATTTCAGTGCGCCTCCGGGCTGCCATGGCCGGGATCGCTGGAAGCGCTGCAGCGTTGGCTTTCTGGCTTGTGGCTTCAACGGCCTTTGCTGGGGCGCCCAACTTGGCTCCCGTCACCGTGGCCTTTGGACTGGCCACATCCATAGCGTTCTTGGTTTGCCAAACAGCTAGTCAAGACGACGAATCTGCGCAAGTTAGTTCGACCTACGACTTGCTGCGGAGATCTTCCTCGATCGCAAGAAGATCATTAAGGAGGTTTCTCCGAGGCCTTCTTCCCTACCTTCTTCCAGCGATTCTCGCAGGGGTAACTGTACACATATATGCGGAAGAGGGTCGAGTTAGGTTGCCTTACCTGTATAATTTCAGCCAAGCATCGGTTGCCTTCGGAGCGATCCTTCTGGCTGGGGCTGTAATTGTGGTGAGTCTACTCTTGCTTCCCCGGTCGACTGAATCCAGCTTTGCCGCGTTGCTCGGGTTCCACCTGGACCATACTGAGGGCCCGCCGCGGGTTTAGTTGGACGTTTGGGGTGTGTGGCTAATCGTGTAGTTCCAGTCGCCGTGCCAGTCATGTTTGGTGATCGGTATTGCGTTGAACTGAGCGTCGGTGATCTTGACGCCTTTGGGGTAGACGTGGGCGTCGTAGGCGGCCTGGATGGTGAGCCCGCCTTGGGTGGTCGTCGCTGAGATCAGCTCGACGACGGTGCGGATGTTGGTGAGAGGGCGGCCTCGCCAGTTGATCGTGATGAAACTGAACATCCGATGCTCGATCTTGTTCCATTTCGAGGTGCCGGGCGGGTAGTGACACACCGTGATGTCCAGGCCCGTTCGTTCGGCGAGTCGGGCGAGATGCCATTTCCAAGCTCGGACCCGGTACCCGTTCGACCCGCCACAATCGGCGGTGATCAACAGTCGGGTCGCGTTGGGGAACTTGTGTTTGCCGAGGGTGTCCCACCACTTCTCAATCGCCGCAACGGCGAACTCGGAGGTGTCGGCTGTGTCACCGACCGATACCCAACCTTCGTTGTTCGCAACGTCGTAGACCCCGTAGGGGATTGCTTTGCCCAAGGCCGGGTCGGGGAAGTCGTGGACGTCGGTCCGGACCGGTTCGCCTTTGGGCTGATATTCGGTGCCACCGTTGGACTTGTTGCCCAACAGTTCCTTCTTCTTGGTGTCCACCGACAGCACCGGATCACCCGAGTCCAAGAACGCGTCGACGAGGCCACCCAGATAGTGGAACTGGCCGTCCCGGTCGGGGTTCGTTGACCCTTCGGCCTGCTTCGATGGGGCCTGCAACGAATAGCCGTTCTGGGCCAACAGGCGCCGGACCAGCTCTGCTGACGCAACGAACCCCTGAGCTTTGACCTCTCGGGACAGTTCGTAGGTCGACTTCAGGGTCCACCGCAACGCCGACATCGGATGACCCCGTGTCGTTGGCGACACCAACTCCTCGATCGCTTCCCACAAGCCGGGCTGTTTCTCGATCGCGGGTTTGTCACCAGCGCCCTCTTCGCGGACCCAGTCGCTCACCTCCGCGCCGGCCACGATCTCGTTTGCTCCCTTGATCACCGTCGAACGGGACATACCAGTCAACTTGGCGACCTTCGTGCGCCCGCCACGACCGACCATCTCTGCCACAGCACCCGCACACAAGCGACGCTGCCGCTCATCCAGATGCGGCAGAACCGCCCCCAAACAGTCCTTCAACGCCTCATCGGTGATCTCCACACGCCCAAACTACACCGCGCGTCTAATCTCATGGCGGACCCTGAGGACGAGGATTCCATGGTTGGATGGCTGCCGAGAGCTCGCCGAGCGAGGCCAGGCGAGCACATGGTCCTGATCGACGTCCTTTCGAGTGCAAACATGCAAGTCCAAGAGGACGCAGTTCTACTCCTACGTGATTGTCTCAGCAGCGTGGGGGTGCATCTAACTCGCGTTGTTTCGGAGCAGCCTGGGAGCTACTTCTCCGTGTTTCTGGGCCGATTTCCGGAGCGTTGGAAAGGAGAAGCCAAGTGGGTGCTATGGAGCGAACTCGTCAAAGTCCTGAAGTCAGCATTTGGGGAATTGCCTGCTCAAACTAGTGCTATTTTGGGCATAGACAATGCCGCGGTCGTCTTAGTGAGCATGGACGATCGCGAAAGGCCTAGCGCTGTTGAGTTCTATGATGGGCCGGGAGTGGGTTTGAACTGTGAAGTTGAGGGATGTCCGCCTGAATGGGGGCTTGGAGTCTATCGAATCAACGAGGCGTTGGCGGGCCGCAAGGACATCGACCGCGTCGTTGGGACCGAACCTCGGAAGATGGCCATCGCAATCACCCAACAGGCGACTGTCGTAAGGACGGACATCCGAGACTCGGCTGCGGCGGGATGGTTGCATGCGCAATCGTTGGATAGGACCGAGCAGGTGCTCGCTCTGCCGCATACGCCGCTGGCGTTGTCGCCGACGACCAGGCCGCACGACGATGACGACTCGTGAGGTTCGACCATGTCTAGAGCTGACCGGATATTTGAGGAGTTGCGTCGGGGAGGGCTGAGCTCAGGTGATGTGAGTGGGATCTGTTTTGCTAAGCTCGATGAGTTGACGCCACGCGCAAGGTGGGCAGGACGTACACTCGTCCTGCTCGTCCTCGGCAGCGCTGTCGTGGTGGCAGGCGACTTCAGCGAGTTCTCAGAACTGAATTTGAGTAGCGACGTATCGGGTTGGGTAGAGCTCTGGTACCCCCTAGCGTTCTCTTCCGGAATAGCGGCGTGGGTTTCCAAACTGGCTTCATTGTCTAACTGGGCTTCTATTGCCAAGATTGCGACTGCTGAGTCGGGATTCTCGTCGGGTGACGGTGGTCGTAACCCAGTTGCGGTGCTGCTGACAGGCTGTGACAGCGATTCGCAGTTTGCCTTCGCGCGGTGGATGGATCTTCATTCGGAGATGGGATATGACCAGAGACCGCGAGACGCGATTGCGGCAACGTTAGAACGCATTCAGGGCCTCCTCCGCGCCCTCGCGCTTGCGGCCGCTTGGTTCGTCTGCACTCTGAACTCGTTCGAATCTCGAGAGTCCGCAGGACTTCCCACTGTTTGCCTGGGCCTTTCAACGTTGATCATCGCTGGATCGATAGCTTCGTATCGCGCATGCTTGTTGGATGTACCCGACTGAGCATCGGCAGCTGGAGAAGGATAGATCACGGCAGCGGACACTTTGATCTGCCAAGGCCCGTATTGGCTTGTGGTGAACCGGAAGCTGACTCAAGCCGACGCCGCTGCCGCCGAACCAGTCTTCCTCGTCGACATTGGGCGGCTCGATGGTGCCCGGTAGCTTGCAAGTTCGGCCCGCAACCAGCGGGCAGGTAGGTCGGCGAGGTTGTGAACGGATGGGCCTCCTCCTGTTGGTGCCTGATTAACACTGCTGGTGGACGTTGCGGTGTTTCCGTAGCGTTGTGAGGGTCCGGTCGGCTGGCTCGGTTAGTGCCTGCCGCCTCGGTTGAGGCTGGCTTCTTTTCGAACTGTCTGCCGGCCGGATTCTCTTGCTGTGGCGTGGCTCGAAAGAGGCGAGAGCACATCGAACCCGAATCAGGAATGCCCGCCACGGTCCCCACCCATTGACCGGAAGGCGACATCACCATGACCATCATGATCGGAATCGATCCTCACAAAGCGACCCACACAGCGGTCGCGATCGACGGCGACGAACGGGTCCTCGACGAGTTCACCCTGCGAGCCTCGAAAGCACAGACGACGCGGTTGCGTTCCTGGGCGGGACAGTTCGACGGCCCGGAGTGGGCGGTCGAGTCCGCCCGCGGACTCGGCTATCTGTTGGCCCAACAGCTTGTCGCCGCTGGGGAGACCGTGTTTGACGTGCCACCGCTGCTGGCCTCGAGGGTGAGGGTGTTGGGATCGGGACGTTCCCAGAAGAACGACCCCAACGACGCCCGCTCGGTCGCGATCGCAGCGATGCGGTCGGACCGGCTCTGTCGGGTCACCACAGATGATCACGCCCAGGTGTTGCGCCTGTTGGTGAAACGCCACCGCGACACAGCGCAGCTCCGAGCCAAGCTGATCGTTCGGCTCTCAGCTCTGACGACCGAACTGTCAGCGGGCGGGATCGGGCCAAAAGCCACACCACAGAAGGCGATCGAGCTCCTCAAGAGGGTCGAAGTGACCGACGAGGTGGCACGTTCCCGGGTGCTGATCGCCGGTGAACTCCTCGACGACGTGGCGCGCCTCGACCTGTTGTTGAAGCCATCAAAGCAACGGATCGAGACGGCCGTCGTCACGTCGGGAACCACCTTGTGTGACATCGTCGGGATCGGCCCGATCTGCGCGGCGACGATCATCGGCTACACCGGGAACATCGGCCGGTTCCCGACCCGGGCACACTTCGCGACCTACAACGCGACAGCGCCGATCGAAGCGTCTTCGGGCGGCAAGGTCCGTCACCGGCTCAACCCGCGGGGGAACCGGCAGCTCAACTTCGCGATCCACATCGCCGCTGTCGTTCAGATCCGCTCCGGAGACGAAGGCCGAGTGTTCTACGACCGCAAAATCGCCGAAGGTAGATCCAACAAGGAAGCGACCCGCTCGTTGAAAAACGACGGATCTCTGATCGGGTCTACAGCCACCTCGTCGCCGACGCGAAACGGGCAGCCGCGAGCTGAACGGCAGGTGGGTCCGGGAGGACAACCAGGAACGACTCTGCAATCCAGCGTGGCCGGCTTGAATCCTGAACACCGGCGCTTCGGACAAGTCACTTCCCGGACCCGACAATCACGATAGGACCGACCCCGGCACCTCCGCCAGGGACCCCACCGAACGCGCCCACCATCACCCCGAAAGAACCCCTTGACACAAAGAGGCTTCGAGAAGTCGTCCGGTCCCTATTCGCCGGCCTTTCTGCCTGATTCGGTGATGCTGCTGGTGTTGGCGGGCACGTTGAAGCCGGCGCTTGGGGTGTTGCTGCTTGACCAGGGAGCGGTTCAGGCGGCGGTTCGGTATTCGTTGATCAGCCCGGCGCAGGTGGGGTGACGTTCGATCGGTTGGTCTATGCCGATCGGGGTGACGTCCGGTGTCGTTGGGTGCCCGTTGGTGGAGTCCTCGGTGCGGGCGATGGCTGTTGTAGTGCTCGACGTATTCCTCGAGCAGGGATCGGAGCTGTCGCTCGTTCCAGATGATGGTTCGGTCGAGGAATTCGTGACGGAGCGTGCGCACCCATCGTTCGGCCAACGCGTTGGCTTGAGGTGACCGCGGCGGTGTTCTGATTGCGGTGATTCCGGAGCCGCCGAGGACTGCGTCGAAGGATCGGGTGAACTGGCCAGCACCATCGCGAATCAAGAATCGGAACGGGTGACGATCGCCGAGCTTCATCGTCAGGTTGCGGGCGGCTTGGGTGGCCCAGGAGCCGGTGGGGTTGGGGGTGATCCCTGCCAAGTGCACACGCCGTGTGGCGACCTCGATGACGAACAGAACGTGGAATCGGCGAAGCAGCGCGGTGTCGACACAAGCGAAGTCGGTAGCCAGAATTGTTTTCGACTGTGAATGGATGAACTCCGACCACGACGGCCCGGTTCGGTCGCGTGTCGGGTCAATGCCAGCGGCACGGAGAACCTTCCAGACGGTCGACGCGGCGAGTTGTGACCGAGCCGTGCGAGTTCCCCGTGGATACGCCGGTACCCCCAGTCGGGATTTTCGTTGGCGAGGCCGATGATCAGACGTCTCAGGTCGGGGTCGATCGGTGGGCGTCCGCGTTTGGGTGTGGGCGGTTGGGTCCAGTGCCGTGCGACAAGTCGACGATGCCATCGCAGCACGGTTTCGGGTCGGACAATCAGGAACGTCGCCGCCCGGCGCGTCCGATCCATCGTGCTGCTGAGGAGGGCAAGGATCGTGCGGTCGGTTTCGTTGAACCTTGGCCGGTCGATCTGGCGTTGCAACACGAAGACGTGGTGGCGGAGCGCAAGGATCCGCGTCTCGGGAGTCGCCGCTGGCGAAGACCCAGCCGATTCGGGTGAGAACGAGGCGTGCGAGCGATGGAAGCAGGTCCACGAGTCGTCGGCGATACCGGTCTCGACTTCGGCCCGAAACCCTCAGGAACACTGGCCGGATGACTTCTCGGCACCATCAGGATTGCCGGTTCACGGGGGCGAGCCCGGCGTAGGACGCGCGGTGCCCGCCGGTGTCGAACCGGTGACCCCTCAAGCAGGTAGCCCCCGGTCACGCCCTCGCTCGCCAGTCAACTACTTCCAGGCCCTAAACTGGCAACCGTGCGGCCAATCGCTATTCGCGCGGCGAGTCGACCCATTCTCGATAGCGCCAGTATTCCCGCCACAATCGTTCTGTTTCGTTTCGGGGTTGCTCCGGAGGCTCGACCCTCTCAGCTTGAGCGATGATGTGCCAATGCATGTGGCGGGAACGCTGAAGACCTCCCAGATTCGTGACAACTCGAGCCTGGCCATGCTCCTCTTCGACCCTGGCTGCCAGCATGGCGAGAGTCCGCAGCAGTTCTTCACACAGCGACGTCTCATTCACCGCTAGGTCGGCCAGAGACAGAATGTGCCTCTTGGGTATGATCATAACCTGCACTGGAGCGAACGATGGACTCGGGTGATGGAAGGAAAGCAATTCATGGCCCTCAAGAACAACGTCCACCGGCGCCTTGCCTGCCAGTATGAGATCACAGTAGGGATCTGGTTCGGCTGCCATTATGTACTCTCGTCTCCAAGAGTAGTGATCCTATCGGCCATATCCAGCCAGTCTGGAGGCTGCTTCTTCGATCTAGTCCAAAGGATTGGTATCGCCTCCAAGTTGGGCGCGTCGATCCGGTCGCGCCCAAGATCAGATCCCGGCCGATAGTACGCTCCGACCCACTCTCGCCCACTCGCTATTGGCACTGCGTGCAGGGCAATGGACCCGAAGCTCGACTGGTCTGGGTGCGCCTTGCGCGGCCCGAATGCCAGTGCGAGATCCTTCCCACCTTGATGACCATTGAACCACCAGTGCTTGCCTGTTTCCTCAGTCGGGTGGACCCTCGAGATCCTGCCTACTAGCTGAACTCCGGAGCCTCTGCGTACCACGACCCGGTCAAGGCGCGCCGGTCGGCCATGCTCACTTGGGATGATCTGCCACCAGACACCAGCCATCGCGTGTTTGCGGGACCTAAGCCATCCCCAGAAGTCAGACGCGGCCGGTTGTAGGGCAGCACCCACGACCGCCCCGGCTAGGATCTGTACGACGTTCTCAGCGCCCAAGAGAACCACCCAGGACCAACTTGAGCAGTCGTTCTAACCGCCCGCGGTCGCTTGCGGACCAACTCCCCTGCTCCGCAAGCCGCAGGGTCTCGTAGCTGGCCGAAATCTTGGCTTCCATACCGACTACTATGCCCAACGGTGATGACGCGAGTAGTGGCGCATCAGCATCAGAGTCGCCAGCGCCAAACCGAGGGACGCAACGGTCGGCCAGCTGGTTGACTAGCAGAGTTTTGGCCGATCGAGTGGCCGGATTCAGCATGAGGCGGCCATCGTAGTTCGAGCCATCCACCCCTACTTCAACGCCGTAATATTCACTGAATCTCAACACTCCACTGAACGCTTCAAGTACGACGGCTGGTGCGCCAGAAATCACGAAAATTCCTAGTCCTGCGGCACCCAACATCTTGGTCAGTTCACGCGCGAATGAGTCTTTCTCTCTCGCAATCGGATCGCTGGCCACGAATGCATCGGCCTGATTCTTTACATCGTCAACGGCGAGTCCGCGTAAAGCCTCAGCATAGAGTCGTGGTAGATCGACCGTCAGTTGATCGTATCCGAGCTGACCATCTTGGTATAGGGCGACTGAGCGTTGAATCTTTGTATAGACAGAAGAGAGGTCAAACGTCTGTATGAGCTGAGCAGTGAAATCCAAGATGGCGATGCCCGAGCGAAGCGTGCCATCAAAGTCCAAGAGAGCGACATCCGGCTTTTTGCTACATGGTTTGCCGCTGCTCTGGCCGGTTGTCATGATTTGACTCTACCAGCCACGGCCGCGACACGAGATCACGCTCCGGGCTTGATCACCGCTGCAAACACCCCGCAACTGGCCTCAGACTTGTTCGTGTCGAGAAGTCATTCGGTGCTTTTTGCGGCGACCTGGAACTGATGCGGCAATGCTGATCGCGTCGTGGAACGCGTTGAAGCTGGCGTCCGGGGTGGTGCTGGATGACCGGGGAAGGGACTGTTGCACGCTGTGTGTATGCGTGGCCGGTCGGCGCCAACGCCGACGGTGTTGAGTGACGCAACGGTCGTATCGAGCTGGCCGAAGATCGCCGAGGAAGAGTTGCAGCTCGGCCAGGTTCGGGCGACGGCGGGATGAGTGAATGAGCTTTCGCGGTGGGCACAGCGGAGCCCGCCACCGCCACCGCAGCGTCCACAGTTTTGCCCATCATTTTGCCCATCATTCGACCCGCACAAAGGGGGTCGAAACCGCTCAAATTCCACGCGATTCGGGGTTTCGAAGGATTTCCGGGGGTTGTGGGCGGGTTTTCAGCCCTCTCCAAAACCGAAGGTTGAGAGTTCAAATCTCTCCTGCCCTGCAAGTCAAGTCCCCTACGGGCGACTGGGATGTAGGCGATTCGGCGATTTGGAATTGTGCTCCGAAACCCTCTTGCCTATCAAATTTGAAGGGTTCTTTGATGGGCAAGGAATTCGGTGGACGTCCGATTTCCGCTAGCGCTCACTCGTCAGCGCAATCTGGACGGCTAGCGCGGACCACTCCGTGGGGTCCTCTCACGCCTGAGCGGGCCCTTGGAGCGGCCAGCCAGCCCTCGATCGCGCATCGAAGCTCACCACTCGACGGGACTCCCCCTACCCGGAGCATGCCCCTCGGGCCTGATTCGTAAGTTGATTGATGGCGACCTGATCCTTGGGTTGGGCGGTCATCATGACAGGCAGACCAAGGGGGAAAGGCAAGCCGATGGGAGACGAACCGGAACCGGTTTGATGACGACGTGTTCATCGGGGCGCTCTCCGGGGCGTGAACTCGCCTGGGAGGGCGGGTAGCCCCTCCCGATAGCCCACGTGTCCCATCACACTTAATGATGGGACTCACCCTCAGATACTGCTGGTGCTGTCAGAGCTACGTCACGCATGGCGAAAATCGGACTCTCTCAGCTCGGTCCGAGATTCGAGTTGACTTCCAACTCCGCCCGGCACTCAGCGGGTCCGTCGACCAGATCCTGCTTGTAGGCACCGGCTGGCACGCGATCGACCTCTCGCGGAAGTTCGATTTGTATGAACAGAGAATCGTCACGTAGCTCACCCGAGAATCCTAGATCAGTGTCGAAACCCTCCATGGTCCCTCCAAAGCCCATATTGAGCGGCTCGCACGAAACAAACGTCAACTCAACTCCCTCATTCTGAAACTCCTGTAGCACCTCGACTGGGTCCGTACTCCGAGGAAGTGTCCAATAGCCGGTGCCAATGAGGTTGGCCCCTTCCCGGCCCAATGCAGAGTTCCGGCTGCTCGTAACCCTGTCGGGCGAATTCCCCGCTATCACCCAGTCCCACACGCGGAAATTCTTCAGGCGTTCCGCATCCCTCTCCACTTGCTCATCGGTGCCGCAGGCGAAGGCCACCAGCAGGAGTAAGAGCCCACACGAACAGACAAGGGCACTCAGCTTCCGAGGTGTGCCCAGTTGAACCGGCCTACCGAGCTTCCGTCGCACGATGGTTGGGAGGCTACATGAGCGCGACCGCCCAGGGACTGTCGAGTTCTGTGTGTAAGCGAGGCCGGGCCTGCACTTCCGTCTGGCCAGGCGTCAGGACCTTGGGTTGACGCCGACCAGTATTCTGGCCATACTTATGGCCATGACGGCTCAGGAACATCTCGCCTTGGCGGACGTCAAGAATCGGCTTTCGGAGGTAGTGGAGGGGCTCGAACGAGAGCATGGCCGGGTGGTTGTGACGAAGCACGGCAGGCCTGCGGTCGTGATGTTGAGTGTCGAAGACCTTGAGTCCCTCGAAGAGACTCTTGAGATCCTGAGCGACCGCCAACTGATGGACGAGATCAGCGAGGGTCGAGCTGAGCTTGCGGGAGGTAAGGGTGAGGTTCTCACCCGTGACGAGGTTCTTGCGCAGGTCAGGGCTGAATGAGCGAGGAGCGGTTCGAAGTCGTGTGGTCGCCTCGGGCCAGGCGATCACTCAACCGGCTCCCAGAGAAGGTCGTAGTTGCGTGTGTGGAGTTCGTCCACGGCGGCCTCTCGGAGAATCCGTATCGGGTCGGGAAGCCGCTCCGGTTCGACTTGGAGGGTTCCTATAGTGCCCGCCGCGGCGACTTCCGGGTCGTCTATGAGATCGATGAACAGGAACGCCAGGTCAGAGTCGCAACGGTCCAGCACCGGAGCGACGTATACCGACCCCAGTAGGCCCGAATCACGGGAACCGGGTCGGCCGCTGCGTGCGCCCGGTTCAGCCCTGCCCTCGGCGATGCGTAGGGAGGTCCGACGCAGCCGAGGGCACTGCGCCGGGCGACGCGACAAGCGGGGCGCCCCGTCGAGCCGGGTTTCTTGCGGGAGCCGTTGCGGGGCTCTCGGGTGATTCCGCGATTGGGCGAACGCTGTCGACGGCGTCGCGATCCTGCCCATCATTTTGCCCATCATTGGAACCGCACAATGGGGGTCGAAACGGCTCGAATCTCTCGCGATTCGCGGTCTCGAAGGGTTTTTGGGGCTTGTGGGCGGGTTTTCAGCCCTCTCCAAAACCGAAGGTTGAGAGTTCAAATCTCTCCTGCCCTGCAAGGCCAAGTCCCCTACGGGGGACTGGGATGTAGCCGATTTTGCGAGTGTTGAATTTCGTCCTTGAACTGCATTTGGTAGCAGTTCTGAGGGGCTTTTCCATGGGCAAGGAGTTTGATGGATGTTCGATTTCCGCTAGTGCTTGCTAGCATCTCGGGAGTCACCGGTTGAAAGACCCAGCCGATTCGTGTGATCGCGGAGGCGTGCGAGCGAGAGAAGCAGGTCCACGAGACGTCGACGATGCCGATCTCGAAGGGGACCCTAGAATCCTCAGGATCAAAGGGCGGATGACTTCTCTCAGGCGCGCACACGCACAGGCACAGCGAGGCTTCCAACACGGAAGTGCTGGGTGGGTACGGCATCCACCACCGGGGACTCGGCGCTCGGAGATGGCGTCATGGGACCGCAGCGGTCGGCGCGGCAGCCGCCGGATGCACCGGCAGAAGATGCCACTGTGGGTCCGGCCGAGTTGGACGTTCGGGAGGTGGCCCGTGACTTGGCTCAAGGGTCCTTCGCCTGGCACGAGTAGGACCATCAAGTCGGTGTTGGTCTATTCATGCCTGGTCGCGCTGGTTGCAGGATGTGGCTCAAGGTCCGCGATTCCCGCCGACATCCAGCCGACCACGACAGTGGTTGGCACCTCGTCGCCACCCAACCCAGTAGTGCCACCGGGGTGCCGCCGCGTCCTTCACACAATCACGGCCGGAAGGCCGCTTGTAGTTGACATCTACACCATTGATCCGTACGCCCGAGTGGCGACGTCTGTCGACGGTGGTCCGTTTCGGCCGGCTGGCTGGGAGAGTCGTTGCTAGTCCGTGGGGAAGAGGACGGGACTCGCAGTTGGCCTGCGCTGGCCTGAACAGGCCGGGTCCGGCCAACTGGCATGGCCGCGGGAGCCGGATCTGCGTGGTACTACGAACGGCTATGGCTGGGAACGCAGGACGTTGCCGTTCCTCATTAACATGTCCAACAAGTCTTCGTGCACCTCGGTTCCGCCCCTTTCAGAGCGCTGGATGGCATCGATGCCTTGGGCCCGCAGCGCCTGCAACAGATCTTCAGTTCCTTCGGCGACCCACGCCACTGCGAAATAAATTTCATCTGTGAGGTACCCGCGTCGGCCAGGGAGGTCCACCGCCAGGATCGGGTCGGGACCGAAGACGAGGTGAACGGGTGCGCCCTGGCCTGCCCAAGTCCGGAACACACTGGCAGCTGAATCGAATTCCGGTACCTCAATCTCGACCGGCTCTGAGCCCATGGACCCGTATCCTACGCGGCGCTAACCCGTGCAAGATCCTTAGGTGGGCCAGGGCCGGGTAGAGGCCACTGAGTCGAGCCCATCGGCTGGTCCAAGTTGGAGAGACGACCCGCTCGTCGTGGACCAACTATGAGGGCCCGCTTGCTGGCACCTAGCCGCAAGGACAATCCTGTTGGCCTGTTCGAGTGTCACCGTTGCGCTCTAACATGGGACCCATGACCGTGACGCTTGATCTTCCCGCCGAGGCCCAGGCCCGCCTCCAAGCCGAATCGAACCGCCGCGGGATCACCCTTGACCAACTCATCGCCGAGATCGCTGCCAGCTTCCCCGACGGGGCCGCGGCCCCCCGACGTAAACTCGCGTTCGTGGGGATCGGCTCGTCGACGTCGGGACGCGGAGCACGCGACGCCGACGAAATGTTGGCCGAAGGGTTCGGGCGCGACTGATCGTGCTCATTGTTGACACCGGAGTCCTTCTCGCCGCAGCGGACGACGCTGACCCCGACCACATCGCCTGCGTCGAAATCGTTGAGACGGCCGATCAACTTGTCACGAGCCATCTCGTCATCGCCGAGGCCGCGTACCTGATTGCACGACAACTCGGGCCCAGAGCAGAAGCGGCGTTCTTCCGATCTGTCGCGCAGGGCGATGTGGTGATCGAGTCGCTGACCCGGGCCGACCTGGACCGTGTCGCCGATCTCGTCGAAAAGTACGTCGACCTTCCCCTCGGCGGTACCGACGCCAGTGTCATCACAATCGCCGAGCGGCTCGACCAAACCCGTGTAGCGACCCTCGACCGCCGCCACTTCACCGTCGTCCGCCCCGCCCACTGTGACGCATTCGAACTCGTCCCGTAGCCGACCCGCGCCTGGGTGGCGACAGATGTCAGCTGCCGGGCCGAGACTTGAGGCCGGTCAACGTCAGCGGTGCATCGAAGTGAATGAGTTCGGGCACCCGGTGGGGTTCGGAGTCACGCAATCAAGGGCGCGTGACGCGGTGTCCTTGGCGTCGCGATAGATGTCCGGGACCGGCCCAGGTTGTCGGCCGGGTCGCGCTGTCCGGAGGGGTGGTCGGTTTGCCCATGGTTTTGCCCATGGTTGGAACCCTCAATGAGGGGGTTGAATCGATCGAAACCGTCGGACTTCCCAGTTTCGAAGGGTTTTTGGGGTTTCACGGCGGGTTTCTATGCGTCTCCAAAACCGAAGGTTGAGAGTTCAAATCTCTCCTGCCATGCAATGCAAGTCCCCTACGGGCGACTTGTTGATGCCGAGAATTCATCCGGCATCTTCTCCGGCGACCTGGAAGTGATGCGGTGATGCGGTGATGCGGTTGGTGTGTTGGCGCGTTGAAGCTGGCGTTTTCGGTGGCTGTTGGTTGACCGGGAAACGGCTCAGGCTGCGGTTCGGTACTCGTTGATGAGTCCGGCGCAGGTTGGGTGACGTTGGATTGGTTGGTCTGTGCCGATCGGGGTGACGTCGGCGGTGTCGGTGGGTGCTCGTTGGTGGAGTCCTGGTGGGGGCGATGGTTGTTGTAGTGCTCGAGGTATTCTGGGGTGCCCCGAGGATTTCGGACAGTGGGTGATTGATAACATCCACTGACACAAAGGAATCCAATATGGTACGCAAACGAACAAAATACTCTGACACTTTCAAGGCCGAGGCCGTGAAAATGGTGATCGACGGTTCCCGGCCGATCGCCACGGTCGCCAACGAGTTGGACATCAACCCGGGCACACTCGGTGTGTGGGTCAACAAGTACCGTGATGCCCACCCGATCGAGGAGGACCCTTTGACCCCAGCCGAACGTATCCAGTTCCGCGAACTCCAAGCCGAAAACCGGGAACTCCGAATGAAAAACGAGTTCTTGGGAAAAGCGGCGTCCTTCTTCGCCCAGGAGTATCGGTGATCTCGAAGTACGAGTTCATCGACGGCGAGAAGGCGAACTACCCGGTCACCAAGATGTGTTTGTGGGCGGGCGTGTCGAAGTCCGGCTACTACGACTGGCGGAAACGTCCGCTGTCAGCAACCGCGGAACGACGCGAGGAACTGGCGGTCGATGTCCGCAAGGTCTTCGATGCATCCGATGGCACCTACGGGCACCGTCGGGTCCATGCCGAGCTGGGCCGCAAGAAGATCGCTGCCGGCCTTGAACTGGTCCGTCGGGTGATGGTCGAGGGTGACATGGTTGCCTGTCAGCCCAGGCCATACAGGCGAACGACCGACCCTGACGGCACGCCGAGCACGGCGGACTTGGTCGACCGGGACTTCACCGCCGCGGAGCCGGGCGTGAAGCTGGTCGGTGATATCACCTATATCCGCACGTGGGAAGGGTGGGTGTACTTGGCGACGGTGATCGATTGTTTCTCGAAGATGGTGGTCGGGTTCGCGATGGCCGACCATATGCGCACCGGTCTGGTGATCGACGCGTTGCAGGCCGCGATCGACGCTGGTGGCATTCAGTCGAATGCCATCTTTCATTCGGATCATGGGGCGCAGTACACCTCTGAGGAGTTCAAAGCGTTCCTTGCATCAAATGACATGGTTGGGTCGATGGGTAAGACCGGGGTGTGTTGGGATAATGCTATGGCGGAATCGTTTTTTGCTTCGTTGAAGAACGAGTTCGTTTATCGGACAGTGTTCCCGACACGAAGAAAGGCTGTTTCGGGTATTGCGCATTGGATCGAGATTTGGTATAATCGTTCCAGGCTTCATTCGGGGATCGGTTACCGGACACCGGTTGAAGTGCATGACAGCTATCGCGACGAGACACGGGCAGCGTAAGGGCTGCCACAGATCACTGTCCGAGAAACGCGGGGCTCACCATTCCTCGAGCAGGGACCGGAGCTGGTGTTCGTTCCAGATGATGGTGCGGTCGAGGAGTTCGTGACGGAGCGTGCGCACCCACCGTTCGGCGTATGCGTTGGCTTGAGGTGACCGTGGCGGTGTTCTGATTGCGGTGATTGTGGATCCGGCGAGGACTGCGTCGAAGGATCGGGTGAATTGTCCTGCACCGTCTCGGATCAGGAATCTGAACGGATGATTATCGTCGAGCTTCATCGTCAGGTTGCGGGCGGCTTGGGTGGTCCAGGAGCTGGTCGGGGTGGTGGTGATCCCTGCCAAATGCACCCGCCGAGTGGCGACCTCGATGACGAACAGAACATGGAATCGGCGAAGCAGCGCGGTGTCGACACATGCGAAGTCGGTCGCGAGAACGGCTTTCCACTGTGAATGGATGAACTCTGACCACGATGGGCCTGTCCGGTCGCGTGTCGGGTCGATCCCGGCGGCGCGGAGGATCTTCCAGACGGTCGACGCGGCGAGTTTGTGTCCGAGCCGTGCGAGTTCCCCGTGGATACGCCGGTACCCCCAATTGGGATTCTGGTTGGCGAGGCGGATGACCAGACGCCGGAGTTCGGGGTCGATCGGTGGGCGTCCCGTCTTTGGTGTGGGCGGTTGGGTCCAGTGCCGTGCAACGAGTCGTCGGTGCCATCGAAGCACTGTTTCGGGCCGGACGATCAGGAACGTCGTCGCCCGGCGCGTGCGATCGGTGGTGCTGCTCAGGAGTGCAAGGATCGTGCGGTCGGTTTCGATGAATCTCGGGTGGTCGATCTGGCGTTGCAGCACGAGGATCTGGTGTCGGAGTGCAAGGATCTCGGCGTCTCGGGAGTCGCCGTTGGCGAAGACCCAGCCGATTCTGGTGAGAACGAGGCGTGCGAGCGAGGGAAGCAGGTCCACGAGACGTCGACGATACCGACCTCGAGGACCACCTAGAATCCTCAGGATCAAAGGGCGGATGACTTCTCGGCACGCAAACCCAGGAGGGACCGTCCGGTATACTGCCTAGTATGATTCGGCCCACTACCATCAAAGTGTCCACCAGCACTCGCGATGCGTTACGGCAGCTCGCCGATCGTGACGGCCTCACCTTGGATGCGCAGCTCAACAGGTTGATCCGGCGTGAGCGGCGCCGACTCATGGGTGCCCAACTCGCCAGCGCTCCACCTGATGCCGACGACGTAACGGTGCTCAATGCTTCTGCGAACGACGTGGCCGATGCGAGCAGGTGACGTCCTCCGCTGTGACTTCGGGACCCCCGCTCGAGGAGAGCCGGGTTTCATCAGGCCAGCCATCGTCGTCACGTCTGACGACGTCTTGGCGTTCAGGCAACACGCGATTCTTGTCGTGCCCTGCACGACCAACCAACGAGGCTGGCTCAGCGAAGTCGAAATCGCCGAGGTCGGGGCTGCCCAAGCCCACCTCCCGACGACTATCAGCGTCGACCGAGTCGTCGAGCAGACGGCTAGGAATGTTGGGCCAGTCGCCCTGCAACAGATCCGGGAATTGATAGCAGACCTCCTCGGATTCTGATTCGGCCTAATGCCTGGGTTCCGCAGCTGACTGGGTCGGCTAGATGCCTGGATCCCTGTGTGGGCGCGGAAAAACGGCTCTGGGCGGTGCGGGAGCCGTGTCACTAGGCGGTTTGGTGCCTGGGGGGCCCGGTTCGGGCTGGTTCAGGTGGGGGTGTTGGGTGTGATGCTGGTGTAGGCGGCGGGTTCTTTGAGGCCGACCGCTGCCAGGATCTTCTGTTGGGCGGTGCTGGTTGTGGTGCGCCGCCGAATGGTGCCCGCAGCTCCGGTGAACGTGCCGAGGTGCATCTGGTCGAGCTGGTGGCGGATGTTGGTCCACGTTTGGTTGGTGCGGGTCTCGATGATCCGGATGTGGAGGAGGGCGAGCCAGCACAAGATGACATGGGGTCGGATGCGGTCTTCGAGCCGGTGGTAGACGGGCCGGAGGTCCAACGTGGATTTCATGTCGCGCCAGCCCCGTTCGGCTTCGAGGAGCTGTTTGTAACCGAGCGCGATGTCCTCGATGCTCAGCGACGGATCCGCTGTGCGTAACAGGTATTTCCCGTCGAGCTTGGCTTCGTTGCGGATCGCTGTCTTGCCGACACGCAACAGCCCGGTTTTGGTGGTGTGGAGGTAGCGGCGGACCGCGCCGGGAAGCCCTGTGGCCAGCTTTGTGCGTTCGTCGTGGGTCGCTTGGTCGGTCCCGTCAATCGCTTCTTGGAGCCGGTCAACGAGTTGGGTTCGGATGAGCTCGTTGCGTTCGGCTTGTTCGGGGTTGTGACAGATCACGAACCGGTCCCTTGCGGCACCGTCGTCGCTGACGACTTCTTTGACCCGCATGTTGTGTCGGATCTCGTGGTAACGGCCAGGCCGTGCGAGCACCAGGGCGGCTTCGGTGTTCCCCCCGATTTTCTCGCCGATGATGTAGTTCCCGCCCGCGCGTTGGAGGTAACGCCGGTTCTCAGCAGAGGAGAACCCCCGGTCCGCGACCCAGATGACGTGCCCCAACCGCCAGTCCGCGAGGTCG
Source organism: Candidatus Microthrix parvicella Bio17-1 (assembly GCF_000299415.1). NCBI lineage: Bacteria > Bacillati > Actinomycetota > Acidimicrobiia > Acidimicrobiales > Microthrixaceae > Candidatus Neomicrothrix > Candidatus Neomicrothrix parvicella. The sequence continues at coordinate 24,929 of NZ_AMPG01000009.1, read as the reverse complement.
TCTTTGACCTCACGGATCAGCGCCTGGTCGTTGGTGTTCCCGGCCCAGGACCACACCCGGATCGGGATCCCCGTCCTCGTGACGGCCATGCCGATCACGACCTGTGGGAGATCATCACGGGGAGGATGACTTCTCGGCACGTCCAGTTGGATCGTTGTGGTCAGCTGGGTATCGCGATCCGTTCATCATCGAACACTGCGACGAGTACGGGGTGTCGGGGCACCCCAGGGTTCCCTTGGCGGCGTTGCCCATTGAGGCCACGATCCCTCAGGATCCGGTGCATCGTGGACGGTGAGCACAAGTAGATACCGTCATCGAGAATGGTGACGAACACCTCGTCGACACCAACATCCACAAACTCCTCCGAACACAACGTGTCGACCACCTCCTGTTCCTCCTCGTCGGTGAGTTTCGCCGGGTGCGGACGTCTGGGTTTCCCGGTCGCCCTCGATGGGCGCTCGGGCAGTTCGCCCCGCTGTTTCTGGGCGTGGTGACGCCACGTTCTCGGGGCCACACCAAACGCTTTCGCAGCCAACTCGGCCCCGACCCTCTCGGCCCACCCTTCGATGTTGGTGACTAGAACTTCGGGGAGTTCGCGCTGCCGTGGACACTCACGTCGACGTGCAGCGCCAAGCATTTTCCCTGGGTCACCACCAGCTCCTCGAGGGTGCGGTTCCGGTCCTTGGCCCGCTCCAGCTGCGCTTCGAGTTCCCGCACCCGGATCTTCGCCTTGTCCTTCCCCGTCGCTTTCGGGCCAGGACGTTTGGTGCCCAACGTGCCGGCGTCGATCTGTTGGCCCCACCGCCACACCAACGACTGATACACACCCTCACGGCGCATCACCTCACCCCGCCCGGTCGGGGTGTCAGCAGCCCGATAGGCCGCCACAATCCTCTCCTTCTCTGCCACCGGCCACGACCGGCGGGACCTCACATCAACACGAGTCGATTCTGTTGCCATAATGCTTCCTCCTGGGAGTGTCTCTCCCGGCAACACCTATTCTCCCTCATAACGACCGTAGGGCGGCACAGTGGTTGGTGGTTACCGGCGTGGGGGTTTAGCGACGTGGGTCGAAGATGAACAGGACCTGATAGTTCTGAAGGCGCCGCTGGGTCTCAATGGTCGTGGAGAGTCCGTAGCGTTGCGTCGGCCTGGCTGGTGCAGCGGGTTGCTCGTCCAGCGGCGCGCTGTCCTCGGCCGACGGCAGGCCTAACGCTGATCGCAGTCCCGAGCGAGATTACCCACGGGCGTTCATCACGAAGTCAGCGTTGCCCTGCTGGTAGACCCACAGGGCGACGAACAAGACACCGAGAACGATCCATGCTGTCGTGGTGAGGCGAAGCGACAGGTTGAGCCAGCGTTTGGTGGTGATCCCGACCGTCGCCCGCGCCAAGCCAAAGGCGCCGAAGGCAATCACGGCGAGGCTCACAGGGTTATAGCGCCAGGCCAGCGCTGCGTCGCCTCTGACGAGAGCGATTGACCCGCGCGTCAGTCCACAGGTTGGCGTCACCAATCCGATCCCGTGGGTCGGCATCGGGAGGTCGAACGGCATACCTCCGACTACCGCCAGGAGGGCTGCGGTGATCAGGCCCGCGAGTGAGAGGCGGGTGATCCAAGGGTTGGCGTCGGTGGTACCGAGGCTGGCTCGCATCTCGCCAAGATGTGAACGGTTTTTGGGCTTGGACCCATGTGCTGATGCCTGGCTCATGGTGTCCTCCGATAGTGGATGATCGACCAGATCCGCTTTCGGTACCGATTCCGGTCGCTCTTGAGTCGGCGATGGTGGTGCAGCGTTGAGGGGCTGAGCATGGCGGCTATGACGACGATGCTCCGGTCAGGAATGCTGTGACGATCCCCACGATCAGGAGCAGTGCTGGCTCGATGGCCACAACAGACCTGAAGCAGGCGATGAGACCCTCATCGCCTGGATGGGCGGTCATTTCGGACACGAGGAAACGATGGTTGTAGGCACCTGCCGAGATCGCGGCGCCTGCCACCAGCACTTTGGCTACGAGCAGCCGTCCCCAGGGCGTGGAAGACAACTCCGACACCGAATCGAGGATGATGACGGCTACGACCACGCCAGCGATGGTGACCGCAGCCAGTGCAACCGCTGCTACGAACGAGAACCGGATGGCGAGTTCCTCGGTGCGCAGGTCTCGGTCGTCCTGGTAGCGATTCCAACTGACGGCGATCAGCATCACGAGGCCACCGGCCCAGACCGACCCGGCTGCGACGTGGACGATGTCGAGTAGCCCGGTCAGCGGCCGGAACCCCTCGGTCACCGTGTGGCCCGCAAAAACGTGCGCCATCAGAATGAGCGCTACGCCGGTCAGCGCAACACTCGATCCTGGCACGGGTTGCCACACACGGTCGGCCGAAGCCGCTACCGGCGCTGGAGGTGCATCGGGTGGCGCACCCTGATCGGTTCCAGCGGACACCAGCTCTCGTTGCAGGCCGACGACTGGGACGGAGCCCATCTCGCCGTCCCGCGCTCGGGTGGTGATCATGCGGGTTCCGATGAGCAAGGCTCCACCGCCTGCGATCCGGAGGAGGGCGGCGATTCCGAACGAGCTGGTCAGCGCTGCGCCGAGGCTCGAACCGGTCAGCGTGTCGCCCCACGCACCTGCCGCCTCCAGATTGGCCTGGGCTGCGATCTCGATCAACACCCCCAACGTGATGGCAATGCCACCCCGACGCACCCAGCTCAATACGAGAGCAGTGTCGGTCCGTTCGCCGCGAAGCACCCATGCGGCAAAGGCCAACGCCCCAAGCCCGATGAGTACGCCGAGCACGCCGACGATTCGGCCGAAGTCGGCCAGCCGTTGCGTCGCTGTGGTGGATTGACCCTCGGATTCAAGGAACCCCTCCAGCTGAGAGGACTGTGCCACCTCGCCCTCGTCGGCCGCCTGCGTGGGCGGTTCGGTGGTGCCGTCTGCGGGAGCCGCTGTCGTTTCTGTCATTGGCTCGCTCGTCGACGAGGAGGGTGCGCGAACGTCACCCGACCCGTCCAACACCTGGAAGCCATCACCGGCGGGCTCGGCCGGACCGGAGAACGTGATGTTGACCTCTCCGACCGGTTCGCCAAGCGAGGTGCCGTCGGCAGGATCGGACGATTCAAACCCGGTATGTGCGCCCGCTGGTGCCGCGAACATCAGCGCAGCCCCAACTAGGAGGCCGAGGATGACTGCTGCTCGGTGGAGTGATCTCATGTGGTCGGGGGGGGAGGGTAAGGGGGTTGATCTTGGGGTCGTTTGGTCGTGTATCGGCGAAGCCGTGATACATGGCTTCTTAGTTTTGGAGGCCGCGCCGCTCCTGCTCGCCTCTGATGTAGGCAATGACATCGTCGACCTGGCCAGCCGAGAGCCCTTCAACGGGCGGCATATCGCCGAAGTTCCAGTGGTGTTGGGGCGCACCGTTGGCGATGGCCGATCGGAACGCGTCGTCGCCGTGGTGCCCGGGTTCGTACACGACCGAGAGGTGGGAGGGGCCCTTGTCGGTGCCCTCGAGGTCGAGTCCGTGGCACGCAGCGCACGAGTTGGCGTAGACCGCCTCGCCGGATTTCGCGGCTGCAGACGACGGTTCAACCACAGGCTCGCCGTCTGACCCACATGAGCCCAACGCAATGAGCGCTACGACGAACGGAACGCCAAGCAGGGTTGCGCCCAACCACTTGGGCATTCCTCGTCTCGAGAGCCATGATGGCCCGTCGGCGCCCCTCCCTTGTGCTACCGGCATGAGCGGACCCATGAAGGTGGTGGTGGCTCTGCGGGTGAACTGACGTGCTGAGAACTCATCGTTACTACAGTATGTCGTAACGTGCGCAGGGTTGGCTCATGATCGTGCATTTGTGTTGGGTCGGCGGCCAGGGCATGCGGTTCAGCCTGGCAGGTGCAAAGGGGGCATTGTGCGACACACTGTCGCTACTGCTCGTCACCGGGCATAGGCAAGCTGAAGGGTGCGGAGTGTCGACCCTCAAGTGTTGCGTCTGTTGCGATGCCCGCTTCCTAGCCAGTGGTGGCACGGCCGCGGGGCAGCAGCTCCAAGCGGGACGGTCGGCACCAGGAATCGAGTCGCGGTAGCCGTCCCCATCTCCTTGGGGCCGCTTTGGTGGACCTTGCGGCACCGACGCTCGGATGTTGTGCGCCGGTGGAGCACACCTCAACTGGGCGGCCGCACTATCGACGGCATGTACGCCCGAACTGGTGGAGTTGGTGACACCACGTTTGTGCTGTTGCATGGGCTGGTTGCCACAGGCGACGTTTGGGGCCGAGTTCGACCCGCTGGCCAACGACGGCACACTCATTGTTCCCGACCTTCTCGGGTTCGGGCGCTCGCTTGACGAATCGCTGAGGGACTTCAGCGCAGAGCGTCACCTCGACGCCCTCGACCACCTGTTGGACGAGTTGGGTGTGGGAGATCGACCGGTGGTTGTGGGTGCGCACTCGATGGGCTGTGCGCTTGCGCTCCGGTGGGCTGCCCGGCGAGGCGGCCAGATCCGTCGAATCGTGGGCTGGGGCGCGCCGGTGTGCTGGAACGCTGCCGGCGTCGAGGCTGAGCTTGCATCCATGGGAGCGATGGCTCGCCTCTTTGCCGGCAATACCCGCGCAGCGGAGTGGGCCTGCCAGTTGAACTGCCGACACCGAACGCTGGCCGGTTGGGCGGCAGCACCTACCCACGACTCATGCCGGCCGGTGCCTGGAGCAGTTGCGGAACGCTCCCTGACCCAGATCCCGAGCCTGACCACCAGCGGCCTTGGCAGCGGCCATGCGGTTCAGCTCACATGGCCATCGTGCCATCGGGTCTCGTGTGAGAGCGCATGAACAATCGCTCGCCAGCGACGATCACGACGATGCCGATGACGGCGACGATGATGCCGAGGGTGTCGGTGGATGCTTTGACCCATACGAACGCGCTGAGCAGCACCACGTCGAGTCCGATTGCAGCCATCACGATCGCAGGGTTGAATTCAATTTTCTCCTTGAGGCGGCGGAGGAGACCCCAGTGGATTGCGATGTCCATCAGGAGGTAGTAGATCGCTCCGAGGGCTGCGATGCGGCGAAGGTCGAATGCTGCAGCGAGCGCCATAGCGAAGACGACGGTGTACACGGTGGTGTGCATGCGGACCGATCCTGACATCCCGAAGTGACGGTGAGGCACTTGTGTCATGCGGGTCAACATGGCGAGCATCCGCGACGCTGCGAACACGCTCGCCATGACACCCGAGGCGGTCGCCACCACGGCCAGGACAGATGTGAACCACACGCCCGCCTGACCGAACGCAGGACGAGCAGCTTCAGCCAGTGAGAAGTCCTCAGCTTTGAGGATCTCGGGCACGGTGAGATTGCCCGCTACTGCTGCGGCGATGGCGAGGTAGACGACGGCGCAGATCGCAAGGGCGATGACGATTGCTCTGCCCGTGTTTCGGTGAGGGTCCTTGATCTCACCTCCGCTGTTGGTGATCGTCGTGAACCCCTTGTACGCCAGGATGGCCAACGCGACCGCTGCAAGGAACCCCTCGATGGAAGGGTCGACCTGGGCAGCAGAACCGTTCGTGAAGTTCGCTGCCTCAGCAAACCAGAGTCCCGCAATGGCGAAGGCTCCCAACCCAACGATCTTGATCGCCGCCATGACGCGTTGCGTACTCTGCATGGCGGCGTTCCCTGCGATGTTGACGACGAAAGCAACCGCCAGGAGGCCCACGGCGAGCGTGGGCACCCAGAACCCTGCAGGTTCAAGATCGACGATCTGCAGCACGTAGGTGCCGAAGGTGCGGGCAACCAAGCTCTCGTTGATCACCATCGACACGTACATGAAGATCGCGAACACACCGGTCGTTGTGCCCGGTCCGTACTGCTCGTGCAGGAACATCGCGACCCCGCCCGATGACGGGAAGGCATTCGACAGTTTCACGTAGGTGTAGGCGCTCGCGGCAGCGACCATGGCAGCGGCAAGAAACGCCAGCGGAAACAGGTCGCCCGCCAGCTGTGCTGTCTGGCCAGTGATAGCAAAGATCCCGGCGCCGATCATCACGCCGGTGCCTAACGCGACGGCACCTGAAAGCGTCAGAGAGCCGGGAACGTCATCAGGTGCCTGGCGATCGCTGTTGCCTTCATCATGACCCGTCATGGTTCCTCTTGTTCGTCAGATTCTGAGAGCGTCGCCCTGGCACCTGTTGGGAAGGATGGTCCGACGGGAGGGCATGGACTCAAGAACGACTGGCCGAGCCCACCGCCGCTCGCCAGGGTCAGCGGTAGCCCGTTTGCCGGTCGAACATCCCGAGAAACCAAGTCGAGGCGCCAGCGACAGCGATGCCGAGGAGCAGGTACACCTCCGTGTGGCCGTAGGGCAACAGCCTCAGGTCGTCGCCGAGTCTCATGGCATCGTTGAGCGTCATGATGATGAGCCCAAGCCCAATCCCGAGCCACCCTGCGATGCGATGCCAGCCTGGCCGGATAACCAGACCAGACCTATTCGCCGAATAGCGGGCGAGCGCTTCAAGGTCCGGCCCGGCATTACTCGAGCCGGACGGCGTCTCTGGTCGCTTCCGGATGGTTGTGCAGTCTTGCTCTTGAGGGTCGGGCATTGGTGCTCCTGCGAGTCAGTCCCACTCCTGGGCGAGTATACGACATGTTGTAGTAGTTCTCCGGTCGACGCGCCTGACGGCGGTGCCGCAAGGCCAATTGTGACGTCCGGCCTCGAGAGTGGATGATCGCTGCTACGACGACCTGTAGTAGTTTGTGGGGGTGTCTGACCTGTCGGATGAGCGTCCAGCCTCGAGCCCAGCACGGTCGCGGCTCCGACGATGGATGACACCGATTGCCATGATCACCCTGGCGGTTGTGGTCGGGATCGCGGCCCTCCGCGAACCCTCGAAGGTGGACTTCGAGGCCTCAGGACGGCCGCTCCCGTTGCCCGCTCAAGGCCAAATCTTGGCGGTCAGCGAGCAGGAGTTCGAGGGGATGCTGGTCGGGCAACTTGGGACCCCTGTGATCGTGAACATCTGGGCTTCTTGGTGCGCGCCATGCCGCACCGAGATGCCACTCCTTCAGCGGGCGGCCCAGACCTACGACGATCGGGTAGTCATCCTCGGCGTCGCGTCCAACGACTCACCGGAGGCCGCGCAGGAGTTTCTCGACGACTTCGGATTGACCTATCCGAACGTCTTCGACGCCACCGGCAAGGTCCGCGCCGAACTCGCGGCCACCGCGTATCCGACCACCTACGTGTTCGGGGCCGACGGCCGTCTGCAGGTCACCGTCACGGGTGGAATCTCGGAACAACGTCTTGCTGCCGTGATTGAGAATGCCCTCCAGTGATCGACTACGGCCTCCTCATGAGCGTCATCGTTGCTTGGGCTGCATCGTCGTTCGCCTGGCGAGTGCACCCGCCCGACACATTCGACTCGACGGTGAGCGCGCTCGACGTCCTGTTGGTCCCCGGGTTCGTTGGGTTGGTGGTTGGGCGCCTGAGCACGCTGGCACTCGATGATCCACGCGCCATCGGGAGTATCTCGGACATGATCGTCATTCGCAGCGGGGTCGAGTTCTGGCCGGCCGTCGCCGCTGCTGCGCTGATGGTTGCCTGGTCCGCCCGCCGTTCCAATGTGCATCCAGTTGCCCGCGTCGCCGCCCTGGCACCGGTCGCCATGGTGGCCTACGGCGGCTACGAGGCAGCTTGCCTCTTTCGGGACGGTTGCTACGGGCCGCCGACTCCGGTGGTGCTGACACCCGATGGGCTCTCCACGCCCATGCTGCCCGTCGGCATCCTGATGGGAGCGTCAGCCATCGCGGCTGCCGTGCTTGTCCGGTGGCTGGGCGAGCGTGGATGGCCATCGGGCGCGATCGTGTCGGTTGCGGTGGCTTTGATCGGCCTCATTCTGAGCATCGGGTCGATCTGGCTCCCGAAAGTGGGAGGTGGGCTTTCTCGCCAGCATCGAACGTCGATCGTGATCACCATTGTGGCTGGCCTAGCCACCGGCGCGTTGCTCATGCTCGGTGCGCGCCGTGCGACCGAACGAGCAACACCGTGAGTTCCTCCATCCTGATCCTCGCTCTGACCGCCGGCATGGTTGGCGCGATCAATCCATGTGGGTTCTCGCTGCTCCCGGCCTATGTCGGTTCGTTCGTGGCCGGCGACGAGGTGGACAGCCCGCTGGAGCGCCGCTTGCGCCGGGCTGTCTGGTCGGCGGTTTCGGTGACGATCGGTTTCGTGTTGGTGTTCGTCGTGCTGGGCGTCCTCCTGCGTTCGCTTGCCGACCAGATCCGTGGGCAACTGCCCTGGGTCACGATGGTGATCGGCGGAGTCCTGGTCTTGGCAGGCATCACGGTCATGACCGGTCGTCGATTGCCCATGCCCAGCTTCACGCTGAGGGCCGCGAGCGGTAGTGGTGCGATGGCTATGGTCAGCTACGGCATCGTGTATGCCTTGGCGTCATTGTCCTGCACCATCGGACCGTTCCTGGCAATCACCACCGTTGCGCTCGATCGGTCCCTGGCTGGGGGCCTACTCGCCTTCGTCGCATACGGGCTGGGCATGGGGACCATCATCCTGGCCATCGCGGCATCGGCCGCCCTGGCCCGACCCAAACCGGGGCATCGACTCCGCCGGTTCTCCCAGTACGCCTCGCGCGTCGGCGGAGCGCTGATGGTCCTCAGTGGCTTCTACGCCATCTGGTACGCCCGATGGGAACTCGCCGTGTACAGCGGCGACCTCTCGACCGATGCGGTGATCGACACGGGGGAACGCTGGCGGATCAACGTGATCACGTTCATCGAAAGCGTCGGGGCGGTGCGGCTCGGGATGATCGTGTTGGTGGCCGTGACGACGATCACCGCTGTCGGTCAGATCACATCAGATCGCCGGGTAACCCAGAAAACGGACGACAATCAATAGCGCCAATCTCTTCGCCATCGACAGGGTCAGGACTTGACGAGTCGGGCGATCGCTTTCGATGCTTCGGTCAGCTTGTCCTCGGCCCCGGGCCCGCCGGTCGTGGCGGCGTCGACGACGCAGTGCTTGAGGTGATCGTCCACCAGGCCGAGGGCGACGTTCTGCAGGGCGGAGGTCAGGGCGCTGATCTGGGTGAGGATGTCGATGCAGTAGGTGTCCTCATCGATCATCCGGTGGATGCCGCGAGCCTGACCTTCGATGCGCTTGAGCCGGGCGAGGTAACGGTCCTTGTCGCTGATGTAGCCGCGGGGTGCTTGTGCCTCCTCCACTGCTGGCGGCAATTCTGTACTGCTGGCCATTCGACTGCTCCTGTCTGGTGAGATGCGGGTCATTCGTGCGATTGCCGCCTACGGCTGTTCGACCAATTGACGGTCGAGAAGCTTGGCGGCGCTTTGGGCAGGACTCAGATCGAGTCGGCGCAGCAACTGGGCGTTGAGCGCTACCACGACGGTAGATGCCGACATGAGGATGGCGCCGACGCTCATGGGGAGCACAAACCCGACCGGCGCCAACACTCCAGCGGCCAGCGGTACCGAGATCAGGTTGTAGCCGGCGGCCCACCACAGGTTTTGCTTCATTTTGCGGTACGAGGAGCGGGAGAGGTCGATGACCGAGAGCACCGAGCGCGGGTCCGAGCTGGCCAGAATCACCCCGGCCGATCCGATCGCGACGTCGGTACCGGCACCGATTGCGATGCCAACATCGGCCCTGGCGAGGGCTGGTGCGTCGTTGACACCGTCACCGACCATCGCCACTTTGTGGCCCTCGGATTGCAGTTCGGCAACCTTGGCAGCTTTGTCCTCGGGTCGAACCCCGGCGTACACGCGGTCGATGCCCAGTTCAGCGGCGACCGTGTCGGCGACCGACTGGGCGTCGCCGGTGATCATCACCACCTGCGAGCCTGCTGCGTGCAGGCCAGCGACAGCGTCGTAGGACTCGGGGCGGACCTCATCGGCCAGGCGCAACGCTCCGATCACGGTGTTGTCGGCGAGGACGTGGAGGATGATGGCGCCCTCGGTGCGCCATTCATCGGCAATGGGCAGTTCGTTCAATGCGTGCTGCTCGAGCAGGTACGGCCCCCCGACCTCCACGACCACACCGTTCACCGTTGCCTTGACCCCGACCGCCGGGGAGGAAGAAAAGTCGGTGGCGCCGGGCCGGTCCAGCTCACGGGTCTGTGAGGCGCCAACGATGGCTTTGGCGAGGGGGTGCTCGCTGTCGCCCTCGGCTGCTGCGGCCAGCATGACGACCGAGTCTGCGGTTCGTCCCTCGATGGGCTCAATCCCGGTGACGGTGGGTTCGCCCTTGGTCAGCGTGCCGGTCTTGTCGAAGAGGACCGCATCGACGGTGCGCATGGATTCCAACGCAAGGCGGTCCTTGACCAGGACCCCGCCACGGGCGGCTCGTTCGGTGGCGATGGACACCACCAGCGGGATCGCCAGACCCAGTGCGTGTGGGCAGGCGATGACCAGCACCGTGATGGTCCGAACCACCGCGTCGTCCGGCATGCCCAACAACGACCAGACCACGGCCGTGATCGCGGCGGCGCCCAGGGCGAACCAGAACAGCCATGCAGCGGCGGTATCTGCGACGCGCTGGGCACGGGAGGTGGATGCTTGGGCATCGGTGACAAGCTTTTGGATGCCCGCCAATGCGGTGTCGTCGCCGATCGCGGTCACCTCGACCCGCAGGCCCGAATCGGTCGCTACCGTCCCCGCAACCACGTGCTCGCCCACGTCGCGTCGGACCGTCTTGGACTCGCCGGTCACCATCGATTCGTCCATGCTGGCGGAACCTTCGACGATCTTGCCGTCGGACGGGACCGACGCTCCGGGTCGGACGATCACCACGTCGCCGACGGCCAGTTCGGCAGGTGAGACGATGATCACTTCGTCTCCATCGACCTTCTCCGCCTCATCAGGAAGCAGGGCGGCGAGCGAGTCCAGGGCCGAGGTGGTTTGGGCCAAGGAACGCATCTCGATCCAGTGGCCCAGCAACATGATGACCACCAACAGTGCGAGCTCCCACCAAAACTCCAACTCCGAATCGAGCAGTTGCAGGCTCGCTCCCAGCGACGCGATGAAGGCCACGCTGATCGCCAGGCTGATGAGCAGCATCATCCCCGGCTTGCGAGCGCGGACCTCCGAGATACCCCCGGTCAGGAAGGGCGAGCCACCCCAGAGGTACATGACTGTGCCCAGCAAAGGGGAAACCCACAACACCCAGGCGGCGTCGGGCAACTGATAGCCAACCAGGTCGGCGAACATCTCGCTGAACCCCACCACCGGGACTGCGAAGACACACATGATCCAAAACAGACGACGGAACTGCCCGACGTGATCACTGTGACCGTGTTCGCCGTGTTCGCCGTGTTCGCCGTGTTCGCCGTGTTCGCCGCTGTCAGCGGTCTTGACGTGCTCGTCGGAATGATCGAGCACGTCGGTGTGCGAGCTGTCCGGGTGTTCGTGGCTCATCATTGCGGTCCCATTCTGATTGCCGGTTCCGGCTTGGCCGGAGCTGGTGCGGGATCCTCGGCGCGGGTCTTGAACGTCCGCAGCCGGAGGCTGTTGGACACGACGAACACCGACGACAGCGCCATCGCTGCGCCGGCGAGCATCGGGTTGAGCAGCCCAAAGGCGGCCAGCGGGATCGCCGCGGCGTTATAACCGAAGGCCCAGAACAAGTTCATTTTGATCGTGCGAAGCGTGCGGCGGGAGAGGCGGATCGCATCCGACGCAGCTCGCAGGTCGCCGCGTACCAGCGTGATGTCTGCGGCTTCGATCGCTACATCGGTGCCGGTGCCCATCGCCAGGCCAAGGTTCGCCTGTGCGAGCGCCGGGGCGTCGTTGACGCCGTCGCCGACCATCGCCACGACCTTGCCCTCGGCCTGGAGCCGGGCGACGACGTCGACCTTGTCCTTGGGGAGCACTTCGGCGATGACCCGCTCGATGCCGACCTCGGCGGCGACCTGCTCGGCCACGGCCTGGTTGTCACCAGTGAGCAGCACCGGGGTCAGCCCCAGATGCTTGAACTGCTCGATCGCCTGGGCGCTAGTGGGCTTGACCTGGTCGGAGACCACCAGAACACCCCGGGCCTGTCCGTCCCAGCCGACAGAGATCGCGGTCTTGCCCTGCTGCTCGGCGGCCTGCTTGGCCATCCGCAGATCCTCGTCGAGGTGCTGGGACCACTCGGCCAGCAGCGTCTCGCGTCCGGCGAGCACCGCTCGTCCCTCGACCGCTCCCTGCACCCCCTTGCCTTCGATGTTCTCGAATGACTCTGGCGTGGGCAGGTCGCCGACCTCGGCGGTGGCCCCTGCGGCGATGGCCCGGGCGATGGGGTGCTCGGAGGCATCCTCCAACGCTCCAGCCAGACGGAGCAGTTCGGCCCGGTCTGTGCTGGATCCAACGATGACGTCGGTCAGCGTCATTTGTCCGGTGGTCACGGTGCCAGTCTTGTCGAGCACGATCGTGTCGATGCGCTTGGTCGATTCCAGCACCTCTGGCCCCTTGATCAGCACGCCCATCTGGGCGCCTCGTCCGGTGCCCACGAGGAGTGCCGTCGGTGTTGCCAGGCCAAGGGCGCAGGGGCAGGCGATGATCAGCACCGCCACCGCGGCCGTGAAGCCTGCGGACAGGGGGAACCCGGCCCCGATCCATGCCCCGAGGGTGGCCACGGCGATCGCGATCGCGATCGGCACGAACACGCCGGACACGCGGTCGGCGAGGCGCTGGATCTCGGCCTTGCCGGACTGGGCGTCCTCGACCAACTGGGCCATCTGTGCCAGCTGGGTGTCCGAGCCGACCCGGGTGGCGCGCACCACCAAGCGCCCTCCGGCGTTGACGGTGGCGCCGGTGACCGCATCTCCCTCGCCGACCTCGACCGGCACGGACTCGCCGGTAAGCATGGAGGCATCGATCGCGCTGTTGCCTGAGGTGACGGTGCCGTCGGTGGCGATCTTCTCTCCGGGTCGGACTATGAACTCGTCCCCGACAGAGAGTTCCTCAATCGGCACCTGCTGTTCTTTGCCGTCGCGCAGGATTGCCACCTCCTTCGCGCCGAGTTCCAACAGGGCCCGAAGGGCTGCGCCGGCAGTGCGTTTGGAGCGCTTCTCGAAGTAGCGACCCATGAGGATGAACGTGATCACCCCTGCGGCGACCTCCAGATAGATGTTGCCGAGCCCGTCGCTGCGCGAGATCGTGAATTCGAACGGGTGTACCACCCCGGGCTGTCCGGCGGTGCCGAAGAACAAGGCGACGATCGACCACGACATCGCGGACAGGGTGCCCACGGAGATCAGCGTGTCCATCGTGGCCGCACCGTGCTTCAGGTTCATCCACGTCGCCTGGTGGAAGGGCCATCCGGCCCACAGCACCACCGGTGCGGCCAGCACGAGCGAGGCAAAGCCCCAGTAGTCAAACTGCAAGGCGGGGATCATTGCCATGGCGATCACGGGCACCGCCAGAACCGTTGCGCCAATCAGCCGCTGACGCAGGGAACGCAGTTCGGCGTCCTCGGCAGACTCGACCTCAGCCTCGGAGTTGGAGCTTTGCGGCGGGGAGGGGAGCACGGCGGTGTAGCCGGTCTTCTCCACTTCTGCGATCAGGGTCTGCGGGTCGAGGTCGTCCGGCCCGGTGACGTGGGCCTTCTCGGTCGCGTAGTTGACGCTGGCGGTGATCCCGTCGAGTTGGTTGAGCTTCTTCTCGATTCGGTTTGCGCATGACGCGCAGGTCATGCCGCCTATCCGTAACTCCACGCTGCCGCTGGTGTTCTCAGCCGTGGTCGTGGCCGTCTCACTACTCATGATCGCCTCCGTGGTCATCGCCAGGTTCAACGCTGCCGTTGCGGTCCTGCTCGTCGTCTTCAGTTCGGGCGTCGATCGTCAGCGGGGCGGTGTGCACCCGTCCGTCGACTTGGAAGTTCAGGTAGAGCAGGTATCGGCCCGGGGTCGGGGCGTTGACCTCAAAGGTGATCTCAGGCCCGGACGATTCGACAGCGTGCGGAGCCTCCCCGGAGGGGTGGCCGTGCAGGTAAGCCAGGTCGCCTTCGCGTAAGGCCACCAAGTGCCCAAATGCACCGAGATACGGTTCCAGGTCCGTGACCGGCTGGCCGCCGCGGCGGACGGTCATCGTCAGCTTGGTCGATTCACCGGCAACCAAGTCACCCTTCACGTCGACCTCAAAGCCATCCACCTTTGTCGCTGTGGCCGGTTTGGTCGGAACCGGGTCGTAGTCCCCGGCGACCTGCACCGAGTTCGAAATCGTCGTGTCGACCCCCGTCGCTGCGGGGACGAAATCGGTGAACACCCGGTACGTTCCGGCCGCATCCCACTGCCATGGGATCGACCAGGTGCCGTCGACACTCATCTTGGGGTGAACATGACGGAAGTGCTGCCCATCCGCGCGCACAACGATCAGGTGCAGCTCCTTCTCGTGCTCGGACTGAAAGTCCGTCATCGGTTGCCCATCGGGTCCGGAGATGACGAGTGACAGCGGACCTTCCGAACCGATCTGGGCGGGGGCGACCAGGTCGGTGAGCTGGTATCCGTCGTTGGCGACGCCGAGGCCCAGCGAGAGTGCAACGGATGACGTTCCTCCCTGCCCGGAGGCGTCCGTCATGTTTCCTTCGCCGTGTTGGTTGGCCTGCGCCGTTTCATCAACCCAGTTCTGTGCGGTTTCCTCGGGGACGACCGCGTTGGCCGTGAATCCAGCCACGATGAACACGATCACGAGACCCAACCCGTAGAGGCCGAGCCGGGCAGGTGCCTTCATGTCTGCTGCCGCACGGCTTCGTACCCGGCCTCCTCGACAGCAGCGATCACGACGGCGTCGTCGACGGGCCCGTCGGCCGTCACGGTGAGGTGGCCGGTGTCTGCGCTGACCTTCACATCGGTGATACCGGGGATCTCCGACACCTCGACTCGGACCGCACCCTCGCAATGCCCACAGCTCATTCCGGTCACCTGGTACGTGGTTGTGTCCATCGCTATCTGCTCCTGCATTTGGGGGTCGATGCGGTACCCTATACCCCTATAGGGTATTAGTCAAGCTACTCCTGGACGGAGCGCGTGGCCTGATGTTCGTGTCCGGTGATTCCCGAAAGCGGCTCGCCGGGCAGAACTGAGTCAGCCGATCCTGCAAGCCACCCCCCGCTGCGCTATCGTTACAAGACCGTAACTAAACCGACATTTCCGTCGCGCGCTTGCGTGCAGTCCCAGCGGTGCGCCCTAACCGCTCCTCAGGTCCCGGGGTTGTCTCCGACTCTCCCGTTCACTTCCCCAAGAGGTGTGATGCGTTCCCTCAGCCCACCCGTGAAGCCGATCTTCGCTTGGCGGCATTCGCCGACGGTCAAAACTCGGTGGCGATCGGGGTGGGTGGCGGTAGCCGTTGCTCTCGTCGCCAGCGTGGCCTCGGTGTCGCTTCCCGCCAGCTTGGTCGGTGCAGCACCCGACCGGGCCGATCCCGCATCGGAAGCAAAGCGCCTCGCAAACGAGCGGGAGCGAGTTCGAACACGGCGGGCCTCGAAGGCTTCGCAGATCAATGTCCTCGAAGCTGACGACGCCAAGGTCTCCGCTGCCCTCACCGACCTCAACCAGAACGTCGGCTCCCAGCAAGACCTGCTGTTGCAGGCTCAGGAAGGCGTGCAGGATTCGCAGCGTCAGGCCGAGGAGGCTGAAAACCGGGTTGGCGATGCCGAGATCAAGCTGGGGAAACTGCGTGACGGTCTCGCAAACCGTGCCGCCAAAGCGTTCGTGACTATGCCCGGCCAGAGTTTGAGCGCCGCGTCGAACAGTTCCGGACCGGCCGAACTGATGACCCGCCGCACCTACCTCAACTTGGTGACCGGTAACGATCGGAACCAGATCGAGGATCTTCGGGCAACCGAAGAAGACCTCCGTGCGGCTCGGTCCAGCGCCAAGTCCGCGACGGAGCGGGAAGAGGACCGGCGGGGCGAGGTGTCGTCACGGTTGGGAAGGCTTCAGGCGGCGCAGGCCGAGCAGCTCGACTTCCAGGAAGACGTAGCCAACCGGATCGCGTCGGCCTCCGCTGAGGCAGAAGGCTTGGCCGTGCAGGACGAGAAGCTGTCGTCGGAGTTGGTTGAGCAACAGTTGGCACTGACTGCGCAGCTGAAGAAGGCTGAGGAGGAACGCGAAGCCAAGCTCGCCGCGCTTCAACAGGCCAAACTCAAGCAGGCGGCAGACCTGCAGGCCGCGGTCGACGAACACGAGGCCGAAGTGGCTCAGAAAGCCAAGGCAGAAGCAGCTGCGGAAGCCAGGGCGCAGGCACAAGCACAAGCCTCGAAACCGGGTCCTGCTCTAGCCCCGACCAAAGCTCCGGCTCCGACCAAAGCTCCGGCTCCGACCAAAGCTCCGGCTCCGACCAAAGCTCCGGCCTCGGCTCCGGCTCCATCGGGCGGCGGAGGAGCTGCGCCGGTGGGCATCACCGGAAGTGGCAACATCGTCAGCGTCGGCGGCATTCGGGTGCATCGATCAATCGCCGGCAACCTCGCCAGTCTGCTCGGAGCTGCACGAGCCTCGGGCATCAACTTCGGAGGCGGCGGGTTCCGCGACCCGTCCGACCAGATCCGTGTTCGCCGCAGCAACTGCGGTTCGTCCAACTATGCCCTGTATGAGGCTCCAGCCTCCTCGTGCAGGCCTCCGACCGCCCGTCCGGGATCGTCGCAGCACGAGAAGGGTTTGGCGATCGACTTCACGGCTGGCGGCCCGGCACTTCGCTACGGCAGCCCGGGCTACAACTGGCTGAAGGCCAATGCGGCCAGATACGGCTTCCGCAACCTGCCTGGCGAGCCGTGGCACTGGAGTACCAGTGGGAGCTAATGATGGGTCGTGACACCGACCTTGCGATCGCAAGGTTCGGTAACGTCCCCCGTGATTGACGACAACCGCGTAATGCACGAAGACACCCAGCTCCCGGCTGCCTTCGGCCGCCATACCAAGTGCGTCACCCACCCTTGTTATTGACTGATGCTCGCACGGTTCTTGTCCGGGGTTCCGCAGCTATTCGGGGTTTCTAGGTGTCCGACCGGCCGGAATCGTTGATACGAAAGGGTTTTGGGTTCGCCAAGGCAAAATTTGCCTAGGTACACGCCTGACGCCATAAGGCCATCAAACTACAGGCGTGTGAGCTACAGTCCTAGGCGTCATGTATGTGAAGACTGTGAAACGCAAACGCGCCGATGGCACCCAGGTCGCGTACCTCCAGTTGGCCCACAACGACTGGGACCCGGTCGCTGGACAGTCGATCACCAGGGTGATCCACAGCTTCGGTCGTGCCGACACCGTCGACCTCGAAGCGATTCGTCGGCTGATCGACTCGCTGTCACGGTTGCTGCCTGCGGGCGACAACCTTGCGATGTCGGGGACCGACGAGCTGGTGTTCGTGGGGTCACGGCCAATGGGCGCCAACTATGTCCTCGACGGGGTCTGGTCCCAGCTCGGCATCAACAAAACGCTACGGCGCCTGTTGAAAGGCCGCCGGTTGGACCCGAAGATGGAACGTGTCCTGTTCGCGTTGGTCGCGAACCGGGCTGTTGACCCTGGGTCGAAGCTTGCAGCGACGTCGTGGGTTGGGGAACGCACCCACGTTGACGGGCTCGACGACATGGGCTCGGACGCGTGTTATCGGGCGATGGACTGGCTTCTCGAATGCGAAACCGAACTCGCCGAGTCGGTCTACTGGGCGACCGCGGATCTGTTGAACCTTGAGGTCGACCTGTTGTTCTTCGACACGACCTCCACCTACTTTGAGACTCCCTCCGCCGACACACCCGCTGATGGGGCGACCGTCGGGTTCCGGACGTGGGGGAAATCGAAGGACCACCGTGACGATCTCCCCCAGGTCGTGATCGGGATGGCCGTCACAAGGACAGGTATCCCGATTCGGGTGTGGTCCTGGGCTGGGAACACCAACGACCAGGCGTTGATCCGTGAGGTCAAAGACGACCTCGCGGACTGGCGCCTGGGGCACGTCATCTGGGTTGCGGACCGGGGGTTCTCCTCTGCTGAGAACCGCCGTTATCTCCAACGCGCCGGCGGGAACTACATCATCGGCGAGAAAATCAGGGGCAACACCGAAGCCGCCCTGGTGTTGGCCCGGCCGGGCCGCTACCACGAGATCCGCGGCAATCTGCGGGTCAAGGAAGTGATCATCGACGACGGTGCGGCACGTGACCGGTTCGTGATCTGTCACAACCCCGAACAAGCCGAACGCGACGAGCTGATCCGAACCCAACTCGTTGGACGCCTCCAAACAGCGATCGACGGGACCGACCAAGCAACCCACGACGAACGCACAAAGCTGGCCACAGGGCTTCCCGGAGCTGTGCGCCGCTACCTCCGCACCACCAAAACCGGGCTGTTGCGTGTCGACAAGACAGCCATCAAGGCCGAAGCGAAGCTTGACGGGAAATACCTGTTACGCACCGCCGATCCGTCGCTGAGTGTCGAGGACATCGCGCTCGGCTACAAACAGCTCCTCGAAGTCGAACGAGGCTGGCGCGACATGAAATCCACCCTGGACCTCCGGCCCGTCTACCACCGGCTCGAAGACCGCATCCGAGCCCACGTCATCTTGTGCTGGCTCGCCCTGCTCCACATCCGGATCGTCGAGACCCGCACCAACGACACGTGGACCAACATCCGCCACCAACTCGACCAGATGCACCTCGGCACGTTCACCGGCACAGCCGGGACTATCGAGCGACGCACCGCTACCACCCCCGCCCAACAGAAAATCCTGGGCTCGGTCGGTCTCAAAGAACCCGCCGCCTACACCAGCATCACACCTACCACCACCTGAACCGGCCCCCACACGGCCCGAAACGGGCCCAAGGGCACCAAAACGCCTAGGTACACGGCTGCCATACCGCTGGGAGCCGTTTTTCCGCGCCCACACAAGGATCCAGGCACCTAGCCCAGTCCATCAGCTGCGGAACGCAGGCTTGTCCGGCTTGGGCAAAACGATGGTTTCCGTTGGAGTCATCGTCTTTTTGTTCGTGTCCTTCAAGCTCTGGGGAACCGAACTGGAGGAATCGCAACTCCAGGGCGACCTCACCGACGAGCTCAGCCGAACCCTCACCACCACACCCGGAGCCACTTCTGGCAGCACCTCCGCCGGTGCCGAGCCGAAAACCGATGATGAGCCGCAGACGCTTGACGAGATCACTGACTCGCTGGGTGATATCGATCCGGCCGACTCGAAGAAGCTACCCAAACCCGCCGAAGGCGAAAGCCTCGGGGTCATGCACCTCAAGCCCAGCCAAAATCAGGCTGGCATCGACATGCGCAAATTGTTCATCGAGGGCACCGACAAGGACGATCTGAAGGCGGGACCCGGCCACTACCCGGGAACGCCGTTTCCCGGGCAGAAGGGCAACGCATCCATCGCCGGTCACCGGGTCACCTACGGCGCACCTTTCCGTCGCATCGACGAACTGGTGCCGGCTGATGAGCAGGGGCCCGCCCACTAGATTGTTCCGCCGTCTGACTTGTCGGTGCTGGAGGACTTTGGCGACAACCGGCTGACGTTGACCGCCTGTCACCTGAAGTACTCGGCGGCCAAGCGGATCATCGTCGCGGTCGGCCGCTGGCCCCGAGGAGACACTTGACGAACTCGGGTGGCAGCCGGCGAATTTTCCACCGGCGCTGGCTTGGTCAGGCGCCGCGTTCGGCGTGTGGCTAGTGGACTGCGTCATCGGCCTTGGGGTGGGCTCAAGAAGGTGGATCGTGTACCTGGTTGCCCTCCCGCCGTTCTTGTACTGCTTGTGGTTCGCGTCTACCTGGATCAACCGGTGGATTCCCAGCTTGTGAACTCGGCAAGGCCGACGGTAAGCAAAATCCCGGTGGTTACTACGTCATGTCGTAGCAATAGGTTAACGTCTCTTGGCAGATCTGGGCACACGCAGAGAACTACCTCGCGTGGAGTCTTGAGTAAGGCTGAGGCGATCGCAGAGGAGGCGAATGTGGGGGAACGGCGCCCGATGGGGTCCCTCGAATCGAGCGTGTTGGAAGAGCTGTGGCGATCCAGTGACGCCCTAACCCCTGCACAAGTGCAGGCGGCCATCGACGGTGACCTCGCCTACACGACGGTGATGACCATCCTCACCCGGTTGTGGAAGAAGGGCCAGGTCACGCGATCGCGGATCGGGCGTGCCTACGCCTACGCTCCGACGCTTCCAAAGGCGGAGTTCCTCGCTGAGCGCATGGGTGGTGAACTGGAGCGAACCCCCGACCACTCGGCAGTGCTCACCCAGTTCGTGGACAAGCTCTCCAAGACCGATACCGAAGCGCTGCGAGCGATGTTGTCCGAGCTCGACGACTGATGGTGTTCGGTCTTGTTCTGCCGATGATTGTTGCGGTGGTCGCAGCGTCCGGAGCAGCGTGGGTGCAGCGACGTTTGCGTCCCGACTGGGCGACCTGGACCCTGACGGTGCTCTCGGTCGGCGCAGCGCTGGCGGTGCTGTGGGCCCTCACCGTTCTTGCGGCTGGCTACGCGGCGGAACAACCACGCCTGGCGGGAGCGATCGGGTGGTGTCACGTGTTGTTCACGTCCCATGACCGGGTACCGGCTCCCCTGGGTATTGGGGCATGGGCTGCCCTGGCAGCGAGCGCCGTATCGGTGAGGGCTCGCGTTCGCGCCCGGCGAGCGACCTTGCGGATGACCCATGATGACGTCGCACGATCGAGTGCGCCGATGGCCTACGCGGTTCCAGGCCGACCAGGTCGTGTGATCGTTTCAGAGGGCATGCTCAACACGCTCGACAGCGCAGAGCGACGCGTGCTGTACGCACACGAGCACTCGCACCTGCGACGCCACCACCACCGCTTCCGGCAAGTGGCCGATATCGCTGCCGCCGCAGTACCGCTTCTGTCGCCGCTCAACCGCCAGGTTCGGTTTGCGACCGAGCGATGGGCAGACGAGGACGCCGTGAACGAGGTCGGCGACCGGCGCCTGGTCGCACGTGCGGTGGCCCGTGCGGCGCTTGCGGCCTCGGACTCTGATTTGGGGCCCGCTGCGCTTGGCATCAACGGGTCGGGAGCGAGGGGGCGCGTCGAGGCGCTCATGGCCCCTCCCACCGGATTCGCCGCAGCCACGGTCGCCTGGGTGTCACTCGGTATGGCCGGACTGGTCATCAGCGTGGCCGGGTCAACCGTCCAGTTCCACCACCTCGTGGCGTTTCTCCTTCACATCTGCGGACTCGACTGAGAA
The DNA here is from genome assembly GCF_000299415.1 of Candidatus Microthrix parvicella Bio17-1. Classification (NCBI taxonomy): domain Bacteria; kingdom Bacillati; phylum Actinomycetota; class Acidimicrobiia; order Acidimicrobiales; family Microthrixaceae; genus Candidatus Neomicrothrix; species Candidatus Neomicrothrix parvicella. The sequence goes on along the minus strand of NZ_AMPG01000009.1, from coordinate 3,753 downwards.
CAGCAACCCGACGTCCACCACGGGTGCCTCAGCGATGATGAGTTAGTCCGCTGCCACGTCGACTTCGCCGACCATGCCTGCCTCATAGTGGCCCGGGATGTGGCACCCGAAGAGCAGCGAGCCTGCTTCGGTGAATTCCCAAGTGAGGCTGTTGGTCTCGCCCGCACCGATTGAGATGGCATTGGGGTCGCCGTCCATCTCCATGTCTCCCATCTCCGCCATCTCCTCAGCATGTTCGTCCTGTACATCCGCGGGTCCCAAGGTGAATTCATGTGGAACCTCGCCAACGTTGTTAACGGTGAACGTGATGACCTCGCCCTTCTTGACATCCACGGCTTCCGGATCGAAGCGGAAGTCATCGCTAGCTTCGATCTCAATCACGCGGTCGGACTCCTGGGACTTGGCAGGCTGACCAAACTCGAACGACTCCGATGTCTGACCGTCCGTGCCGGACGCATCCTGGTCCGAGCAGCCTGCGAAGAGCAGCACGGCGCTTGCGAGTACGGGAACAGCAGTCTTGGAAAAGGGCACGGATACTCCAGAGATGATCGGGGGAAGGGCTCACCCAAGACTACTACAAGCTGTCGTACCATCACGTTCGCTCGACTGTGGGTGCCGAGGATCCTGCCTCAGAGGATCGGAGACACATGAGCTTGAATGCCCATCGCACTATCGGGTTCCGTATTGCTCGTGACTGGCGGAGTGCGCGCCGTGGGCCCCTGGCGCCATTACCATCTCCCCCGCTACAGCGCTCCGCTGTGACCAGCGAGGGCACAACGGTCGCCCCGTCAAGATGCCGCAACCTGCAAGGCGGACGCGAAGTCCGCAGCGTCAACTAAGCCAAGTGAGGCCACGTAAGGGACCTGATTTGCAGGGCAGGAGAGATTTGAACTCTCAACCTTCGGCTTCCAACGATGAGCAAAATGATGGGCGAAAGCCACGCGAGGGGCGTTTCTCGCCCAGGTGGTTGTGCGCTGGCCCAATCAGCGTTCGAACATCCCCGGATGCGTACTCCAACCGGCCGCGATCGACTTTTGCTCCCTGAGCTACGCAACGCTCATCAATCATGCGCCCAGCCGTTTCACCTGACGGGCCAACTAGGTGTCGAGTTTCTCGACGACTATGCCAAGACCCACCGAGTCGCGTCGCGTTCCGCTGTCGTGCAGCGTGCAGTCCGTCTGCTGCGGGCGTCGGAGCTCACCGACTCCTACGCGGCGGCGTTCACGGAGTGGTCAGACGATCCCGCCAACGCAGCCTGGGGGAGCGCCGCTCGCTCAACCGGCCCACAGACGCCTCAGGTGCCTGCGCTCGGTAGAGTCTCGACGCTTCTGCCCCGCCGGGGCAGAAAGCCCCGTGTAGCACCAGACCCCGCTGCAGGAGTAGCCCATACCAGGGTTGCGTTCACCAACGAGCTAGGCGCTACTGATCGGTGTTGACCGCCAGCTTGGATGAGGATGGGCTGGACACTCATGGTGAGGATGGATTTGGGGTGTGCGTCCTCATCGGAACTGTCGTTGGCGGGTTCTCGGGCGCGACGAAGCAGACCGGGATGGGTGTCAGCCGGGTCTCCACCACTGCTTTGAGAGGGGCACGTTCGCGATCAGCAGCCAGCCGCCGGTGATGAACGACCCGATCTGCTGAAGGGTGCCGGTCAAGCCGGGCACCGGTGGGGCTGTTCCGAAGCGCCGCTTCCACGCGCATGCTGCACCGGCGACCGTGTGGACCATGCACGCCAGCGGCGTGTCGAACTTTGGAAGATGATCGGGCTTGTAGCGCTCCAGGTCGGACCGGAAGATTCTGGCTCGATTCGCGATGATGTCGCTATTGGCCCGTGCTCGACGCAGCCAGCCTCTGACCGTTGTGGCGGGCACCCCGACCTGTTCGGCGACCTTCCGGTGTCCCAGCCCCTGAGCGGCGGCGGCGAGGGCCGCCCAGACGGTCTCGATGCTGTCGGTGCGTCTGGGGAACGCCCGGACTGGGATGAACACGTGGGTGCGATCGCATTGACGGCAGCGTGCGCGTCGTGGGGTCACCGAGTCGGTGCCACCACCGAGAAGTCGCACCGGTCGGGTTCGTGCGGTGCCCCAGGGTTGAAGGAATTCTGAGCAGTCCGATGCTGGGCAGGGCTGGACGCCATCGGTGACGCGGGTGGCGGCGGCTTCGGGATCGAGCACGAACAGCAAAGAAGAGCATTCCTTGAGTGTGGCCGTCGGGACGGCCGGCGGGGAGGGCGAGTTCGTGTTGAAGCCTGACCTCCGATTGACGTTCACCACCAGAACGGTCGGTTCGTCCTGATTGCCCCTTCGCTTAGGGTGGACATGATGGTGAGGACGACCCCGTCCTCACGCAACGTGTCTCAAACCCAGGCCCCCATGCTCATCAGGCATGGCGCTCAACAATCGGTGCGCCCATGTGAGACTGGCCCCAGTGGCGTTACCCGGTTCTACTTGGGCTAGACGTTGAACACCGGTGTTGGTGTCAATCGAGAAGTGTTGGTGCCGTCACCGAACTGACCGTTGTAGTTTGCGCCCCAGCAGACTGCAGTATCATCTTGTTTCAGCGCACACGAGTGAAAAGAACCGGTGCCGATGGTGTCGGCGTGTGTGAGTCCTGAGACGGGTTGGGGGGTCAACCGGTCTTCGTTGGTGCCGTCGCCCACCTGGCCGTAAGCGTTGCTCCCCCAGCAGACTGCGGTCCCGTCGAGTTTCACCGCACACGATTGTTTGACTCCGGCGCTGATGGTCTTGACGTTGTCGAGACCAGAGACCGCCGTTGGAGTCGACGACCGATCGATGATGCCATTGCCGAGTCTCCCGCTGTTGTCGCCCCAGCAGACTGCGGTCGTGTCAGACTTCACCGCACAAGCGTGTTGCGCCCCGGCGCTGATGGCAGTGACGCCGGAGAGCCCCGACACTGGTGCTGGGGTCAGTTTCTGGTCGGTGGTCCCGTTACCGAGTTGCCCAAATACGTTGTAGCCCCAGCAGAACACAGTGCCGCCAGACGTCAGCGCACACGAAAAGCGGTCGCCAACGCTGATAGCAGTGACATCGGAGAGTCCCGGGACTGGTTTCGGCGTCGAGATGCCGTCCAGGGTATTGTCGCCGAGTTGCCCATTGCCGTTTGCTCCCCAGCAGGAGACGGTGCCGCTCTGACTCAGCGCACACGAGTGATCGGTCCCGGCGCTGATGGCCGTGACGTCGGTCAGCTCAGCGACTGGTGTTGGTGTCAACCTCTGGGTGAGGGTTCCGTCGCCGAGTTGCCCACTGGCGTTGTAGCCCCAGCAAGCTGCGGTGCCATCAGATTTCACTGCACATGATGTTTGGAGCCCAGCGCTGATGGTGGTGACGTCCGCCAGTCCGGTGACTGGTGTCGGCGACAGACTCTGGTTGGCGGTTCCGTTGCCGAGTTGGCCGGAAGTGTTCCGCCCCGAACACGACACCGTGCGATCTTCTTTGATTGCGCACGAATGGCTACCGCCAACGGCCAACGCCGAAATTGGTGGTGCAGGCGGGCAATTCGAACGCCACAGGAACGTGGCCATTTGTGCTCGGGTGACGGGGTTTGATGGTGAGTATTTGCCTGGGCTGGTGCCGGAGGTGATGTGTTGTTCGATGAGCCAGGTGACCGCGGTCTCGTAGTAGCTGTTGGGTGGGATGTCGGTGAACCCGTGGGCTCCCATAGGTGCGGGTTCTCCGGCGGCGCGCCACAAGAACAGGGCCATTGGTGCTCGGGTGACCTTGCCCGACGGCGAGA